>CAYVBN010000429.1:0-11071 GCA_964449645.1 uncultured Hyphomicrobiales bacterium | reverse complement strand
TCGGTCTCCAGCATCACGCTTTGCTTCACCTTGTCGTAGATCGAATCGAGGGTTGCGGTCGCATGCGCCTCCATGCCGACCGCGTCGATGCATTTTTCCGGACCCTTGCCGTGTGTCAGCTCGTTGATGCGTTCGATCACGCTCTCTTCGTCGAAATTGATGGTGGTCGCGCCGGCCGCCTTGGCCATGTCGAGACGCTCCGGAACGTTGTCGATGGCGATCACCTGTTTGGCGCCGAGCAGGACGGCGCTGCGGATCGTCATCTGCCCGACCGGGCCGCATCCCCAGATGGCGACCGTATCTGTCGGCTGGATGTCGCACTGCACCGCCGCCTGCCAGCCGGTCGGCAGGATGTCGCTCAGAAACAGGAGCTGCTCGTCGCTCAGTCCGTTCTTCGGCACCTTGATGTGCGTCTTGTCGGCGTAAGGAACGCGCACATATTCGGCCTGTCCACCGGGATAACCGCCGGTGAGGTGCGTGTAACCGAACAGCCCCGCCGTGGTGTGGCCGAACACCTTGTCGGCGGCGCTTCTGTTGCGATTGGTGCGCTCGCAGACCGAGTAGTAGCCGCGCCGGCACTGCTCGCATTCGCCGCAGAAGATCGTGAAGGGGATCACGACGCGGTCGCCGACCGTCAGCGACTTGCGGGCTTCCGGCCCGACCTCGACGACTTCGCCCATGAACTCGTGGCCCATGACGTCGCCGGATTCCATTCCCGGGATATAGCCGTCGTAGAGATGAAGGTCGGAACCGCAGATCGCGCAGCTCGTCACCTTCACGATCGCATCGCGTGGCTGCTCGATCTTGGGATCGGGAATTTCGTCGCAGCGGATGTCCTTGGGGCTGTGCCAGCACAGGGCCTTCATGCCTTCCTCCTGACCGGAATGGCGCGAGACGTCGCGTCGGCCGCCGCGTTGACGCGCTCGCGCCACGTCGCTCCGCGCGCGTCACATCGGGGATTCGTCGTCGGATCGAAGCCGTGCCGAGTGGACGCCGCGCAGCGCAGCCGCTGCTTTCGGGCGTCGGCCCAGACGCCTGCAACTCAGGACGGCTAACCAGAGGAGGGGAGAAAAGTTCCGTATCGCCCGAACGTTCGGAGACAACTGCCCGTCGAAGCGCGGCGTTCGAGAAAGCAGGACGGCCGGCCGAGCAGCGGGCTTGGATCGCCGCTCGGCCAGCCGTCGGAAGGGATCAACACGTAGGCGCAGTCAGAGTGTGCGCGATCACACGCTCGGGATGACCTTCAGCATCGGGAACCAGGTGCCGAGCACAGTCTCGGGCCATGGGATCGCCAGGAGTTGGTCGAAGAGGCCGTAGATGAACAGCGTCATGACCGTCGCCATCGGGAGGACGATGCGCCAGGGCTCGCGTCCTTCCAGCCGCATGTAGCCGATGATGAAGACCGGCACCGTCGGGATCAGTCCGATCAGCGCCATCGAGCCCAGGAACGCCCCCATCCAGCCGAAGAACAACCCACCGCGGAAGAGCTTCACCCGCGCCGGCAGATGGGCGACATGCGAGGCGATGTCCATGTGGATCTTGCCGCCTGACTGGCCGATCGCCTGGGACTTCGCATCGGCGGCCTCGGCTTCAGTTTCGGCCTTGCCGAAGATCTCGTTGACGAGCGTTAGCACGCAGAACAGCATCGCTCCGATGCCGACGATCAGCGGAATGATCTTGGCTTCGAAGTTCCAAGTGACGGCATCCGCCAGCATCACGGCGAACAGGACCAGCAGCACGAGCGGCAGCACGTTGGTCGACTTGAGACTCGGGTGGCTGTAGTCGAACAGCATCTTCTTGAAGCCGCCATGCGCGCGCACGTCCTGGAGGAAGGGCCGCACCAGACTGAGGAACGCGAGAAAGAAGATGGCGATCACGGCGGGCCGCAGCATCCAGGTCGTGCCGTAGCGCTGGATCGAGATGAACATGTAGCGCTCGAGCACCTTGCCGAGAATGAAGCCGAGCACGAGCGGGGGACGCGGCCACTTGAAGTGCTTCATGGCCCAGCCGAGCACGCCAAAGAACAAGAGCGAGAACAGATCGCCCCATTGGCGCGTGCCCTCGAATGCCCCGATGTAGACGAGGCTCAGCACCACCGGCATGATCAGCGTGTAGCGAAGCGTGGCAAGCTTCGCGAGCTGGCCGCTGAACAGGAAGCAGAGCCCCGAGCCGAGGATGTTGGCGATGGCGATGCTCCACACCATCGCGTAGGTCACGTCGAGGTTCTTGCTCAGCATGTCGGGCCCGGGGACGAGCCCGTGAATCAGGAAGGCGCCGAGCAGGATCGCCATGCCGGCGCTGGTCGGTACGCCGAACGCGACGGTCGGAACCAGCGCGCCGCCCTCCTTGGCGTTGGTCGCGCTCTCGGCGGCGATCACGCCGCGCACGTCGCCGCGGCCGAACGTTTCACGCGCCCCCTTTTCGGTCTTGAGCGCGTGTCCATAGGAGATCCAGTCGATGATCGAGGCGCCGATTCCCGGAATGGCTCCCATCCCGGCGCCGATCCACGAGCAGCGCAGCACCAGGAACCAGTGCGTGAAGCAGTCCTTCACGCCGAGCAGCATGCCGGTCTTGGTGTCGAGGGTCATGCCTCCTTCGACGACAGCCGTGCGTGCGACCATGAGGTCGCACAGCTCGGGAAGCGCGAAGACGCCGAGCGTGAGCGGAACGAGCGGCAGCCCGTCCCACAAATAGAGACTGTCCATCGTCCAGCGAATCGTGCCGGTCTGCGGATCGGTGCCGATCATCGACAGCATGATTCCGAAGCACGCTGCCGTCAGGCCGCGCAGCGGCGCGTTGCCGGAGAGGACAGCGACCATCGAGATGCCGAACACCGCGAGCGCGAGGAGCTCGGGCGAGCCTATATAGAGCATGATCGGCTGCAGGATCGGCAGGCTGACGGCGAGCAGCGCGGCGCCGAACAGGCCGCCGATCAATGCCGACATGTAGGAAGCCCCGAGCGCCCGTCCGGCCAATCCCTGACGGGTCATCGGATAGCCGTCGAGCGTCGTCGCGGCGGATGCGGCATGGCCCGGCACGCCGAACAGGATCGCCGAGATCGGGTCGGCCGTGGTCGTGGTCGCCCCCAGCCCGAGCAGCAGCGCGAACGCCGTGTGGGGGTCCATGTTGTAGGTGAATGGAAGCAGGAGGGCCGTTCCCGCGACCCCGCCGATGCCCGGCAGAATGCCGAGCCCCAGTCCCATGCACACGCCCGCGAACAGATACAGCAGACGATGCGGTTCCATCATGATCAGCAGGGCTTGCCCTGCTGCATGCAGCATTTCCGCTCCCATAACGTTTCCTCACCCTCGACGCACGGTTCTGAGCACGTCGACAACGCCCCCACGGAAGCATGTCAGGTATAGCCACTGACCGAGCCGCTGCGGAAGGGAAAAACCTCGATGTGCTGTGGCAGCGGCGTCGCACCACGCGGCGGAGCCGCGACGGACGCGAAGCCCCTCGCAGGACGGGATCGGCGTTTCCGCCTTGTTTATTGGCCCCCTCCAGCAAGATCGACCGCGGCGGTTCTACGGAAACTCGGTACCGGGCGCAACGTATAATGGTGCTGGCCGGCTCCGGGCCAGCCCGCCGTCTGCAACCGCCGCGGGAATCGCGTCAGGTCCGCTTGGCTGCCGTGATCGCCCGCCAGATCTTCTCCGGCGTGGCCGGCATCTGCACGTAGGAGGCGCCGATGCGGGCGAGGGCGTCGTTGATCGCGTTCATGACCGAGGCCAGCGCCCCGACGGTGCCGGATTCGCCCGCGCCCTTGACGCCGAGCGGATTGGTCAAGGTCGGCACGACGTTCTCGCCGAGCTCGAAATGACAGAAATCGGATGCGCGCGGCATCGCGTAGTCCATGAACGAGCCGGACAGGAGCTGGCCGGAGCTGTCGTAGACGATCTGTTCGAGCAATGCCTGGCCGACGCCCTGGGCGATGCCGCCGTGCAGCTGACCTTCGACCAGCAGCGGGTTGATGATGTTGCCGACGTCGTCGATCGCCGTGTAGCGCACGAGCTCGACGACGCCGGTCGCTTCGTCGATCTCGACCTCGCTGATGTGGCAGCCGTTCGGAAACGTGTGCACGCCGCCGTCGAACGTGCCGGTCTCGAAGAAACCGGGTTCGACGCCCGGCGGCAGCTTGCCCGGCTGGAACGCCGCCCGCGCGACGTGCGCGAGATCGATCGACCGGTCGCTGCCGGCGACGACGAACTTGCCGTTCTCGAACACGATGTCGTGCTCGCCGGACTCGAGCAGATGCGCGGCAATGCGGATGCCCTTGGCGATGATCTTTTCCGCGGCGATCAGAATCGCGGTGCCGGCCGAGACGGTGGAGCGCGATCCGAACGTGCCGGTGCCGATCATGATCTGGTCGGTGTCGCCGTACGAGAACTTCACGTTGGCCGGATCGACGCCGAGCTTGGAGGAGATGATCTGCCGGAAGCTCGTCGCGTGGCCCTGACCGTGATCATGCGAGCCGACGAACACCGTCATGGTGCCGGTCGGATCGAAGCGGATCTCCGCGTGCTCGATGCGTCCGGCGTTGGACGCCTCGATCGTGTTGGAGACGCCGATGCCGCGTAGCTTGCCACGCTTCGCCGATTCCGCGTGCCGCTTTGCGAAGCCGGCGTAATCGGCCCGGGCGAGGCAGTCCTCCAAATTCTTGGGGAAGTTGCCGCAATCGTAGGTGTAGACGAGCGCGGTGCGGTAGGGCATCGCCGACGGCGGAATGACATTGCGCCGACGCAGTTCGACCGGATCGATCGCGAGCCGCCGCGCGGCGATATCGATCAGGGTTTCGGTCACGTAGGCCGCTTCGGGACGGCCGGCGCCGCGGTAGTTGCCGGTGAGCATCGTGTGTGTGAGCACGGGGCACACTTCGACATGGATGGCCGGGATCAGATAAGTACCGGCAAGCACCCCGATATTGTTGGTCGGGGGACCGACACTGCGCTCCGCCGTGTAGTAGGCGCCGATGTTCGCATAGGTGCGCACGCGCAAGCCGAGAAAGCGACCCTCCGAATCGAGTGCGAGCTCGCCGTCCGTGAGATTGTCACGGCAGTGCTCGTCGGCGAGAAACGCTTCGCTGCGCTCGGCGATCCATTTGACAGGCCGTCCGACGAGCCGCGCCGCGAGCGCGCACAATGCGTACTCGGGATAGAGCGCGCCTTTCATGCCGAACCCGCCGCCGACGTTCTCGGAGATCACGCGAAAACGGGTTTCCGGCACCTTGAAAATCTCTTCCGCGAGCGTGCGGCGGGTCGTGTGCGGTCCCTGAACGGTGCAGCGCACGGTGTAGCGGTCTTCGCGCCGGTCGTACTCGGCGAGGCAGCCGCGCGGCTCCATCGGGTTCGCGGTCAGGCGGCTGATCCGCATGCGATGGCGCACGACATGGGCCGCCTTGGCGAAGGCCGCGTCGGTCGCCGCCTTGTCCCCCCGCTGATGCACGAAGACTTCATTGCCGGGCGCGGTCTCGCTGACGAGCGGGGCACCCGGTGCGATGGCGTCCTCGATCGTCACAACGGCCGGGAGGGGATCGTAATCGACTTCGATCGCCTCGGCCGCGTCCTTCGCCTGCTCGAGCGTCTCGGCGATCACCAATGCGACCGGATCGCCGATATAGCGCACGACATCGCGGGCCAGCAGGAACTGCGGCGAGCTGATCGCCGGCGTGCCGTCGCGGCGCTTGCGCGGCTGTTGCGGAGCCTGGGTGCCGAGAGCCCGGATTTCGGGGTCGTTGCCGGTGAGAATGGCCAGGACGCCGGGAAGCCCGGCCGCGCGGGCCGTGTCGATCGAGCGGATACGGGCATGCGAGTGGGGCGAGCGCAGAACGTAGGCGCGGACCTGTCCGACTTCTGCGACATCGTCCACGTACCGACCCGCACCCTTGACGAGGTAGGGGTCTTCTTCGCGAGGCACGGGCTGGCCGATGCCGTATTCACCCATCGTTCGGTCCTTCGTTCTGCAGGAAGGTCCGCGGTCTGCGCGGACAGGAGGGATCACCGCTCACATGTCCCAAGACGCGGCTCGATTCAACTGTCTCGTCGTCGCCGCAAGCCGTTCGAGCGGCGGCAGAATGCATAGCGAGCGCCGAGAGGCGCCAGGGCTGGGCGGACAACCGGAAAGCGGACCACCCGCCGCCGACGAGGGGTCGGGGAGGTGAGTTCCGGTGGTGCTTGCGGGTGGACGTTTCGTACGGGCAGTTTAGGCTCGGCGGGCTACGCTGTTGCCGAACCGCAACGGTACTGCAATAAGCTGTGCGGGGAGGGGGACTTGGGCGGGACTTCCCACCCTCCAAAATGGCCGATGAACCTGGCCGCTTCGTCCCGCGACTAACTCCATGAGCCGACCGTTGGGCGTGACACAGGCCACTTCGGACGAGGTCCTGATTGGACGGATCGCGCAGGGCGACCGGCTCGCGATGCAGGTGCTGTTCGCGCGGCATCATGTGCGTGTGTACCGGTTCGTCCTCCGTCTCGTCGGTGATCCGGCGGCCGCGGAGGACCTGATCAGCGAAGTGTTCCTCGATGTGTGGCGCCAAGCTGGTCGGTTCGAGGGACGGTCTGCCGTCTCCACGTGGCTCTTGGCCATCGCGCGGTTCAAAGCGCTGTCGGCCTTGAGGAAACGGCCGGGCGAGGAGTTGGACGAAGAAGCGGCAGCGGCGATCGAAGATCCTGCAGATGACCCAGAGGTCGTTGCCCAGAAGAAGGACAAGAGTGAGATCCTGCGGAAGTGCCTGACTGCGCTCTCGCCGGAACACCGGGAGATCATCGATCTCGTCTACTACCACGAGAAGTCGGTCGAGGAAGTGGCCGAAATCGTCGGGATCCCGGAGAACACCGTCAAGACGCGCATGTTCTATGCGCGCAAGAAGCTGGCAGAGCTGCTCCGTGCGGCGGGGATCGAACGAGGATGGCCATGATGACGATGAGCAACGAGGCACCCGAGCGCCAGGAGATCGAAGCCCTGCTGCCGTGGCATGCGGCAGGGACGCTGAGCCGCCGCGATGCCGAGCTCGTCGACCGGGCGATCGCTGGCGATCGCGAGCTCGCCCGCCGGCTCGATCTGGCCCGTGAAGAGCTCACCGAAACCATTCATCTGAACGAGAGCCTCGGCGCCCCGTCGATGCGCGCCATGGAGCGCCTGTTCGCCGCCATCGAGGCCGAGCCGGCGCGGGCGCCGCGCACCTCGTTCAATCTGGGCGCGCGGATTGCCGAATTCTTCGCCGGCCTGTCGCCGCGCACGCTTGCCTGGTCGGCGACCGCCGCAGCGCTCGCCATCGTGCTGCAGGCGGGGCTGCTCGCCGGTCTTTTCGTCAAGGAGCGGGGCGTCTCTTACGAAACCGCCTCCGCGCCCGAGCAGCACGTGACCGGCGGCTCGTTCGCGCTCGTTCGCTTCGCGCCCCAGGTGACCGCCGACCAGATCACGGCTTTTCTCAAGACGCACAACGCGACGATCGTCGAGGGGCCGAACCCCGGGACCGGCATGTACCGCGTCCGCGTCGCCAGCAAGGCGCTGCCGAGCGAGGAGGTCGCCCGCATCGTCAAATCGATGCAGGCTGACACGCACGTCGTGGGCTTCGTGGCGGCGACGCCCTAGCGCATGGTCCGGCGACGTGGAACCGTTCGCCGAGAAGATCATGCCCCGGTTCATTGCGTGAAAACGCGATCTGACGCGAAACAAATCCGGCCTTCACGTTTGCGGATTGTTCCGTAATGGCGGACGACGGTGCGTACACAGGGCGAGGCGGACCGATCGGTCCCAGTGTCCCAGTTCAGAAGTTCGCAATGCCTCGCTGGGTCCTCTGATGCGAACTTCGGAATCAAGGGGACTACCAGCAAGTTAATGCTTCTAGTGTGGCTTTGGATTTGAAGTTCCTGTCGGAGTTCGCTGCACAATCTCAGGAACTTCAAATCCGCCACACTAGGCAGGGTTCGGAGCAGGGCCATGCTTTTCGACCGAAGCGCTGATGTCTCTTTCGCAGCAACCGGGCGGCGGATCGGTCCGATGCGGTTTCTGACGTTTCTTGCCATTCTTGGCGCATTCACGTTCAGCGTCGCATCGAGCGCCGCGGCCCAACGGAGCAATTCCCGTGGCCCGGGCGCCCAGATCAGCGTCCGTCCGCCGGTTATGAACCCGCGTCCGCCGGTCGGAACACCGCCGTCCGGCCCGCGGCGCCCGCCCGGCCTGCGTCACCCGCCCGGACCGATTTTCATCCCGCCGATCGAACCGTCTCCAGTGCTCGCCGACCCGGCCGTCCGGCCACGCGGAAACCCCTCGGGGCCGAGAGTGCGGCGCGCGCAGGCCAATGTGCCTGCGCCGAACGAACGGCGTTACGTGCCGGACGAGATCGTTCTCGAGGTCAACGGATCACCCTCCCGGCGCACGGTCGACGCGCTCGCCCGCCGGCATCGGCTGACCCGTCTCGAGTCACAGAGGTTCGCCGCGACGGGCACGACACTGTTCCGCTGGCGCATTCCCGACCGCCGTTCGGTCACGACCGTGGTGCGGGAACTCGAGAGCGACGCGAGCGTCCGCTCGGTGCAACCGAACTACGTCTATACACTGCAGCAGACGACGACTGGCGCAGCGACCGAGGGGGACGCCTCGCAATACGCGCTGCGCAAGCTCAAGCTCATCGAGGCTCACCGGGTCGCCACCGGCGAGCAGGTGCTGGTCGCGGTGGTCGATTCCGGCATCGATGCGCGGCATCCCGAGCTCAAGGGCGCGGTCGCCGACACGTTCGACGCGGTCGGGAAGGCGGGACCGGCCGATCCGCACGGCACCGGGATCGCCGGCATCATCGCCGCCCATGCGCGCCTCATGGGGGCGGCACCTTCGGTCCGCATCCTCGCGGTGCGTGCGTTCGAGAGCGAAGATCACGGCACGCGCGGAACGACCTTCAACATCGTCAAGGGTCTCGACTGGGCGATCGCGCATGGCGCGCGGATCGTGAACATGAGCTTTGCCGGGCCGCGCGATCCGATGCTGCAGCGCTCGCTCGCCTTCCTGAAGCAGAAAGGTGTCGTCCTGATCGCCGCCGCCGGCAACGATGGACCGGATTCGCCGCCGCTCTTTCCGGCGGCCGATCCCAACGTGATCGCGGTGACGGCGACCGACGTCGAGGACAAGCTGTTTGCGAAGGCGAACCGTGGCAGCTACGTGGCGCTTGCTGCGCCGGGCGTCGACATTCTCGCGCCGGCGCCCGACGGCAACTACCAGGTGGCGTCGGGCACCTCGCTCGCCGCCGCCTACGTGAGCGGGGTTGCGGCGCTCCTGCTGGAGCGCCGGCCCAAGCTGATGCCCGACACCGCGAAGAAGGTTCTCGCCGAGACCGCCAAGGATCTCGGGCCGAGGGGCCGTGACGAGCAGTTCGGCTCAGGCCTGGTCGATGCGTACCAGGCGGTCAGTACGTTCGATCCGAAGACAGCCGACACCGCTCCCACACATTGACACCCGCGCCGTCGCACGCCGGCCGTGCGGCAGCTCAGGACGTGCCGCGCTTGCCGGGGCCTCCGTTGCATGCCGCAAATCGTCATTGCGTCCCGCAGATCGTCGGCATCGAACGTTCCGTTGGATTTTTTTGCATTTTTCCGCCTTGGCTTGAACCTCCCGCCGACGCGGCACGACGAATGAGTATCGAGGCCACGATGATGGGAAACGCGAGACCTGGTCCTTAGAGCTTCAGATCGGTGCGTGCGCCCCCACCCACCCCCGCGCCGATCCGATCGGCCCGCTCGGATGTCCCCTCCGGGCGGGCCTCATCTTTTCCGGGCAACGCCAACGCTCGCGTGCAGCCGGGTGCATGCAAGTCGGGCGCATGCAAGTCAGTGGCGCCAAGGTCCCCCGCAACAGCAGGCCGAGAAGCCGTGTCCTTGCTCATCGTTTGTCGTCTGCTTCCTTATGCCCTACTTTCGTCACGTCCGATGCGTTGCATCGAGGGGACCTGCGGGCCAGCCCGAGGTCGCCCGGGTGTCGCGGCTTGTGAAGCAGCCATGAAATCATTCGCAACCGCCGTCCTGCTCGCGTCGGCGATGCTTATCCCGCAGTTACTGGCCGCGCAGGACCGCGCTGAATTGAAGCGTGGCCAGGCGCTCGTCACCAAGGACTGCGCGCGATGTCACGCCGTCGGACCGACGGGGGCGAGCCCGCACCCGCAGGCCCCGCCGTTCCGGACGCTCTCGCATCGCTACAAGATCGAGGCGCTCGAAGAGGCGTTGGGGGAGGGCATCATCTCGGGCCACCCGGACATGCCGGAGTTCACCTTCAACGGCGACGAGGTCGGCGACATCATCGCCTACCTGAAATCGATCCAGGAGCCCTGAAGCGCCGCGCTGTGTGTCGGGCCGTTTACACGGCCAATGGCGGCTTCGGCAGACCGACCAAGTCCGCACCACATCCGTTCGATGTCGTCCGGGCCGTGCCCGTCCCGGAGCGGGTCATGCCGGGGCGACCTTGCCGCGCGAGGCACCGCCGCTTCTCCTTCATGGCCTGCGGCGTGCTCCAAGGCGCGAACGATAGCCGTTGTTCGCGGGCGATGAGTTACCTTCCGGCGGCTAGACGAGTGAAGCTCTCATTTTGAGCTCTTCGATTTGAAAGCCCGCCACACGTTTGTAGCGGTTTGTAATTTCCTGTAATTCCGATTGCGAAATAACATCATCGATATTTTTGAATGGCTTTCCGCCGCTCCTGTCTTCGACCTCTTTGATAATCGTATCGGGCGGGTTGCTCCGGTTCATAAGAACTATCTTGGTCGTCGCGCCGACACGGATCGCGTCATATTCCTTCAGCGCTTCGGGCGTGACGCCGCGGCGACGGATGCAGCCCGCAAGATAGCGCGCGTCGAGGATGGCCTGACCTGCCCCGTTGGAACCGCGTGGATACATCGGGTGGGCGGCATCGCCGAGCAGGGTGGCGCGCCCGAACGTCCAGGTCGGCAACGGATCGCGATCAGCCTGGGGGAATATGAGGATGGTCTCGGTGCTCGACATCAGTTTCGGCACGTCGAACCATTCAAAGTGCCAGTCGGCGTAGCAGTCGATGAAGTCCTCGACCTTGGCGTGGCGGTTCCAAT
>CAYVBN010000428.1:0-5984 GCA_964449645.1 uncultured Hyphomicrobiales bacterium | reverse complement strand
TGGACAGTGGACTGGGTCATGCGATGCCGGATGCCATGAGAGCCGTGCTTATCGCCGGACCGACCGCCACTGGCAAGTCGGCACTGGCGCTGGCGCTGGCCGAGCGGCTCGGCGGCACCATCATCAACGCCGACTCGATGCAGATCTATGGCGACCTTGCCGTGCTGACCGCGCGGCCGACGCCGGCCGAGGAGGCGCGCGTGCCGCACCGGCTCTACGGGCACGTGGACGCGGCAGAGAACTATTCAGTTGGCCGCTACGTGCAGGACGCGGCGGACGCGCTGGCGGACGCCCAACGCCTCGGCCGGATACCGATTTTCGTCGGTGGCACGGGCCTTTATTTCAAGGCGCTGACGCACGGTCTCGCGGCGGTGCCGCCGATTCCGGCGGAGGTGCGGGCCGCGGTGCGCGACCGGTTGCAGGCTTACGGGCCGGCCGTCCTGCATGAGGAGCTCCGAAGGCGCGACCCGGCGACCGCCGCGCGCCTGGCGCCTGCCGACCGCACCCGGATCGCCCGCGCGCTCGAAGTGTTCGAGGCCACGGGCCGCTCGCTCACCGATTGGCACGCGGAAGGGATGCCGGCGCTGATCGATCCCGCCGCGACGGTTCGGGTCTTTCTCGCCCCCGCGCGCGCCGAGCTCTACCGCCGGATCGACGCGCGCTTCGCCGTCAGGGTCGAACGCGGCGCGCTCGAGGAAGTCCGGCGGCTCGCCGCGCGCAGGCTCGATCCGCTCCTGCCGGCCATGAAGGCGCATGGCGTGCCGTGGCTCATCCGGCACCTGGCCGGCGAGATCTCCCTGGCGGAGGCGGCCGAGAAAGCCCAGCAGGACACCCGGCATTACGCCAAGCGGCAGTTCACTTGGTTCCGCCACCAGCTTGCCGACTGGCCGCACCTTGCCCCGGAAACGGCCGTCCAACATATCCTGGGCGCGCTGGCGGGATCGCACCGCGTCTCGGCGGAATGACCTAACGTCATCTGCAAGACTGCGGCGGGCCCAGGCGGTCGTCGTTGATGATTTTCGCTTGACCTCGCGATCCGGCTTGGTATAACGCGCGCAACTTTTGGCTCAAAGGTCCTGTCCATGCGCAATTTTGTTGCTGGCATTCTCGTACGGAGGCGCACCATCGCCGGATCGATCTGACGGTCCGGGGAGCGATGGTGCGCTGCACAAGGGGTCCTTCGGGCCCCTTTTTGATTCTGCAGGCGACCCGAGCGCAAACGAGTGGAGCGGATGATGACGAAAGAGATGACCGGCGCCGAAATGGTGATCGCGGCGCTCGCCGATCAGGGGGTCGAGCACATCTTCGGCTATCCGGGCGGGGCGGTGCTGCCGATCTACGACGCGCTGTTCCAGCAGGACAAGGTCCGCCACATCCTTGTGCGTCATGAGCAGGGTGCGGTGCATGCGGCCGAAGGCTATGACCGCTCCACCGGAAAGGTTGGATGCGTGGTCGTCACCTCCGGGCCCGGCGCCACCAATGCGGTCACCGGGCTTACCGACGCACTCATGGACTCGATCCCGCTCGTCTGCATCACCGGACAGGTGCCCACGCATCTGATCGGCAACGACGCGTTCCAGGAGTGCGACACGGTCGGCATCACCCGCCCGTGCACCAAATACAATTATCTGGTGAAGACGCTCGAGGACCTGCCGCGTGTCCTGCACGAAGCCTTCTACGTGGCCTCCAGCGGTCGGCCGGGACCTGTCGTGGTCGACGTCCCGAAGGACATCCAGTTCGCGCGCGGCTCGTATTTCAAGCCGAAGGAGTTCCAGCACAAGGGCTACCGGCCCAAGCTCAAGGGCGACATGGAGAAGATCCGCGAGGCGATCGAGCTGATGCGGCACGCCAAGCGGCCGGTGTTCTACACCGGCGGTGGCGTCATCAACTCGGGTCCGCATGCGAGCCATCTGCTGCGCGAACTCGTGGGCCTGACCGGCTTCCCGATCACCTCGACCCTGCTCGGGCTCGGCGCATTCCCGGCCGCCGATCCGCAGTGGCTCGGCATGCTCGGCATGCACGGGACCTACGAGGCGAACCTCGCCATGCACGACTGCGACCTGATGATCTGCATCGGGGCGCGGTTCGACGATCGCATCACCGGCCGGCTCGATGCATTCTCGCCCGGATCGAAGAAGATCCACGTCGACATCGATCCGTCCTCGATCAACAAGAACGTCAAGGTGGACCTGCCGATCGTCGGCGATTGCGCCCACGTGCTCGAAGACATGGTCCGGATGTGGCGCACCAGCTCGGCGAGCGCCGACAAGGCGGCGCTCAAGGACTGGTGGAAGCAGATCGACAAGTGGCGTGCGCGCAAGTCGCTGAGCTACCGCAACTCGAACGAGGTCATCAAGCCGCAATATGCGATCCAGCGCCTCTACGAATTGACCAAGGACCGCGACACCTACATCACGACCGAGGTCGGCCAGCACCAGATGTGGGCGGCGCAGTTCTATCGCTTCGAGGAGCCCAACCGCTGGATGACCTCGGGCGGGCTCGGCACGATGGGCTACGGACTGCCGGCCTCGATCGGCGTGCAGCTTGCCCATCCGAAGTCGCTCGTCATCGACATCGCCGGCGAGGCCTCGGTGCTGATGACCATGCAGGAGATGTCGACGGCGGTGCAGTATCGCCTGCCGATCAAGATCTTCATCCTCAACAACCAGTACATGGGCATGGTGCGGCAGTGGCAGGAGCTGCTGCACGGCGGGCGCTACTCGGAAAGCTACACCGAGGCGCTGCCCGACTTCGTCAAGCTGGCGGAGGCCTATCACGCGGTCGGCATCCGCTGCGAGAAGCCGGGCGATCTTGATCACGCCATCCGCGAGATGATCGCGGTCGACCGGCCCGTCATCTTCGATTGCGTCGTCGACCGCGCCGAGAACTGCTTTCCGATGATCCCGTCCGGCCGCGCCCATAACGAGATGCTACTCGGCGACGCCGCCGTGAGCATCGAGGACGCGGTGACGGAAGAGGGCAAGGTGATGGTGTAGGGCGGTCGTGCAGACGGCAGATGAGAGCAACGGCGACCGAAGTGACGGCGCTGACGCTTTCATCGCGAACTACTCGAACGCATCCGATCGTACGCAAACTGGAGTTACTCGGAACTGACGTATTTGGAGGTTGCGGCGAACTCGGCGTGCTCCCTCTCCCCGGTGGGGAGAGGGTTTGGGTGGGGGGTCAGAACTCTCGATGGCACGAACCCCTCACCCGGATCGCACCCGAACTCGGGTTTACCCGAGTTCGGCAGTTAATCGGGTTTACCCGAGTTCGGCAGTTAACAAGCGTGCTACCGAAGTCGGAAACATCCGACTTCGGCTGCGATCCGACCTCTCCCTATGGGAGAGGTGACTCGAGTATGTGGCAGGGCTGAGGTCAAAGCAGAAGCGAACGCGGTGTAGATCTGCAATCGAAGGAACACGCTCGTGAACACCACGCATTATCCGGCCGCACCCGTCGTCCAAAATGTCGAGAGGCACACGCTTTCGGTGCTCGTCGACAACGAGCCGGGCGTGCTCGCGCGGGTCATCGGGCTGTTCTCCGGCCGCGGCTACAACATCGACAGTCTGACGGTGTCGGAGACCGAGCACCAGAAGCACCTCTCGCGCATCACCATCGTGACGAGCGGCACCCCGATGGTGATCGAGCAGATCAAGAATCAGCTCGATCGCCTGGTCCCCATCCACCGGGTGATCGACATGACCACGTCAGGCAAGTCGATCGAGCGCGAGCTGGCGATGGTCAAGGTGCGCGGCAAGGGCGAGCACCGGATGGAAGCGCTGCGGCTCGCCGACGCTTTCCGGGCCCGCGTCATCGACGCCACGACCGAGAGTTTCGTGTTCGAGATCACCGGGGCGAGCGACAAGATCGAGGGCTTCATCGGCCTCATGCTCCCGATCGGGCTGGTCGAGGTCTCGCGCACCGGCGTGGTGGCGATCAGCCGCGGACCGGAGGGGACGTGAAAAGCATGATCCCGAAAAGTGGACCCCGGTTTTCGGACGAGATCATGCGCAATTCGAAAAGCATGATCCCGAAAAGTGGACCCCGGTTTTCGGACGAGATCATGCGCAATTCAAAGGACATGATCCCGTAAAGTGGACCCCGGTTCTCGGGCAGGATCATGCGTCAATCAAAGGGATAAGGCGGATCATCGGGCCTGGCCCTGACCGGCGGAGCGGTTTCCCTTGGCCGGATCATGCGCTAGAAGCACGACGGCCGAACAAACATCGATTACGGACCAAATGCGGTCTGGCTGGACAGGGCGGCGGGTGCCGCTCTCTGAACGAAGGATAGGGACAATGCGCGTTTACTACGATCGCGACGCCGATCTGAATCTGATCAAGGGCAAGAAGGTGGCCGTCGTCGGCTACGGCAGCCAGGGTCACGCCCATGCGCTCAATCTGCGCGATTCCGGCGTCAAGGAGGTCGCGGTGGCGCTGCGCAAGGGCTCGGCCAGCGTCAAGAAGGCCGAGGCCGAGAAGCTGCCGGTCAAGGACGTGGCCGAGGCCGCCAAATGGGCCGACGTCATGATGATGCTCACGCCCGACGAACTGCAGGCCGACATCTATCGCGATCATCTGCACGCCAACATGAAGCAGGGCGCGGCCCTGATGTTCGCGCATGGTCTCAACGTGCACTTCAACCTGATCGAGCCGCGTCCCGATCTCGACGTGCTGATGGTGGCGCCGAAGGGGCCCGGCCACACGGTGCGCTCCGAATATCAGCGCGGCGGCGGCGTGCCGTGCCTGATCGCCGTGCACAAGGATGCTTCGGGCAACGCGCACGAGCTCGGGCTCTCATACGCGTCGGCGATCGGCGGCGGCCGCGCCGGCATCATCGAGACGACGTTCCGCGAGGAGTGCGAGACGGACCTCTTCGGCGAGCAGGTCGTGCTGTGCGGCGGTCTCGTCGAGCTGATCAAGTCGGGCTTCGAGACGCTGGTCGAGGCCGGCTACGCGCCTGAGATGGCGTACTTCGAGTGCCTGCACGAGGTGAAGCTGATCGTCGACCTCATCTACGAGGGCGGCATCGCCAACATGAACTACTCGATCTCCAATACCGCCGAATATGGCGAGTACGTTTCCGGCCCGCGCGTCGTCACGCCGCAGACCAAGGCGGAGATGAAGCGCATCCTCGACGACATCCAGAGCGGCATCTTCACCCGCAACTGGATGCTCGAGAACCGCGTCAACCAGACCTCGTTCAAGGCGATGCGCGCCAAGATGGCCTCGCATCCGATCGAGCAGGTCGGCGAGAAGCTGCGCGGCATGATGCCGTGGATCAAAGCGAAGGCATTGGTGGACAAGTCCAGGAACTGATCCACGGGCTTTGCGCCGACGGGCTCGCTTGCGCGCCCTGTGGGATCAGGGCGAAGGCGCTGGTCGACAAGATTCTCAGGCGTAGGGCGCGTTAGCCGCAGGCGTAACGCGCCGCTTCCCGGCAACATATGCGACAAGGCGGCGGATTACGCTCCGCTAATCCGCCCTACGCGCGTGCTGATCCAAGCTTTCCATTGAGATCGGCCTGAAGCTAGAACTCGTTCCCCGGACGCGGTGCAGCGCGCAGCGATGCACCGCAGATCGGGGGTCCAAACGTCCACGGTTTGAAGCAGATACCTGGGTCCCGGTTCTGCACCGCACCGTTGCGCGCTTCGGCGCGCCCGGACACGAGTCAGCTCGGGGCACGAGTCAAAGAGTGCGGCGCATCCGCAAGCTCATCGGGGTTCGCTCCGCTCAACCATCCTACGAGCCCTTGCGTTTCTCGATCCTCTCCCACAGCCATCGCGCCACCGTGTCCGGCGACGCGTCGGCGCCGCCGCTTGCCGCGCGCAGATTGGCCTCGCGCATGGCCGCGACGTCGATCGCGTCGATAAGCGGCTGCAGCGCCGTCGTCAGCGCGGTGTCGTTGGCGCGCTTCGGGGCGACGAGCAGGATGGCGTCGTAGGGCGGGATCGCGTGCTGTGGATCGTCGAGCACGACGAG
>CAYVBN010000427.1:0-3182 GCA_964449645.1 uncultured Hyphomicrobiales bacterium | reverse complement strand
AGGCCGCTAGGTCGGCGAGCGCAGCCTTGGCACGCTCCAGCGTGTCGTCGGGCGTGCCGCTGGCGTCGACCAAAGACCACGCGATGTCGCCGATCGCGTAGACCTCCTGCCGCCGCGCGATTGCCGCGTCGGCATCGGAGGCGTCGAGGCTGCGCGCACCGACGCGGGCGGTGCGCGTCTCCACGTCGGCCTGCAGGAACAGCGGCCGGAAGGCAATGCCGCTCGCCTGCGCGGCCTGCGCGATCGCGGCTCGCTCCGCCGGATCGGCAAAGACCGCATCCACGATCACCGAATGGCCGGCGCTCGCCGCGCGCTTCGCCTTGTCGGCGAGCGTGGCGTAAACCCGTGCGGTGACATCGGGCGCATAGGCTTCGGCGCCGAGGCGCTCGGTTTCGCCGACGCCGAACATCAGCTTGCGCTCGACGTCGGAGCGCAGCACGACCGCGCCCGGCGCGGGGAAAATGTCGGGCGCCAGCGCCCGCGCGAGCACCGACTTGCCGGTGCCGGACAGACCCCCGATGCAGACGAAGACCGGCGCGGGCGGCGCCACGAGGTCGAGCGCGAGACGGAAATACGCCTGCGCGGCGGCGGCGATCTCGCCTGTTTCGCCCGTGCGAGCCCGCGCAAGCCGTTCCGCCGTCACCTTGGCGCGGATCGCCGCGCGCAAGGACAAAAACAACGGCAGGGCGGCGAGTGCGTCGAGGTCCTCCGGGCGATGGGTGTCGATCAGATAACGGTTGAACACGATGTTGCCCGCCGCCCGCGCCCCGCGCGCAAGGAGGTCCATGAGCAGGAATGCGAGGTCGTAGAAAACGTCGCCCGAGGCGACGAGCGTATCGAACTCGACCGCGTCGAACGGAACCGGCTCGCCGTCGATCAGCGCGATGTTGCCGAGATGGAGATCGCCGTGACCCCGCCGCACGAGGCCGCGCTCGCCGCGCGCCAGCAGAAGAGGGCGTATCCTTGCAAGCGCCGCACGGCTTTCGTCAGTGAGCCGCGCGGCGTCCGGGGCGGGAAAGAGCTGCGCGTGTTCGGCGAACGCGCGCGCGTTCTGCCCGATATAGTCCGCCAGCGCCGCGACCCAGGGGGCCGCCTCCACGGCGGGGGCGGCCGCATGCGCGCGCGCCACGGCGCGGCCGAGCCGATCCGCGAGGCCGGGATCGAGCGAGCCGGAGGCGGCGACGAGATCGAGCGTCTTGCTCTCGTCGAAGCGGCGCATCTCGACGGCCCATTCGACCGGTTCGCCGTCTCCGCCGAGGGCGAGCCGTCCATCGCTGTCGCGCGTGATGGGGACGATGCCCCGATAGATGCCGGGAGCGAAGCGCCGATTGACCTCGATCTCGGCCGCGCAGGCCGCCTTGCGGCGGTCGAGGGTGGAATAGTCGAGAAAGGGAAAGCGAACCGCGCGCTTGACCTTCAAGGCGCGCTCGCCGGCGAGGAAGACCGTCGAGGCGTGCGTGTCGAAGCGGCGGACCGGCAGCCCGCCCAGCCCGCCGTAAGTGGCGGGATCTTCCAGATAAGCCATTACCGCGGCCTGCGGGTCGTCCGTCATGCCGCGCGCCCCGTTTCCGCTCGACCGTCGTCCGCCAGCGGCCAACTCGCATGGTGACATGCCGTCCGTTTGCGGGGTATCAAAATGATGCCGTTGCGGCGTGCCATTCTGTCTGCTGCTCAATCGTTGTTCGAGGAGATCCGTCCATGACCCAATTGCCGCATGTGCTCAAGCGCATCCGGCTCAATCTGGCCCGCTCCAAGGAGTATCCCTCGGGCTCCGAGCGGCACGGATACGAGTTCGTGGCGCCGCTGGATGAGGCTGGTCATATCGACCTCGATCTCTGGCGGAAGCATCGGGAACATTGCCGCGTCCGCCGGTTCTGGGGCACCGAAGAGGAAGTCGGCCGCCTGGTGCACAAGTCGGGCGGCAAGGACCAGGCGCGCTGGATCTTCGATTACGATGCGACGGACGATGCCGATGACGAGGCCGGCTACCGGTTCGGCGCGCATGCGTTCCGGCCGGGAGAATACGTGTCGATCCGCGATGACGACGGCGACATGCACACGTTCCAGGTCGTTTCGGTGGAGCCTGCCGCCTGACGCGTCCCGTCGCGACTTTGACACTTGTCAAGGTGTCGTGCCCTCCCAATGTCTATTGAAACCGAAGCTTCACCAGCGGATCAGGCGAAGCTGGGTTTCAATCGTATGACCAGGAGGTTGTCATGGCAGTCTCTCAATTGCCGTCGCTGTTCGGCCGCAACGGTGACGCGCTCGGGTCGCTGTTCCGGGAAATCGAAAAGACGTTCGAGGACTTTTCGCATCGCACGCCGTTCGCCGGACTTTCGACCGATCTGTCCGCGCCGAAGATCGACATCGTCGAAGGCAAGGACGGTATCGAGGTCACGGCCGAATTGCCGGGCGTGGACGAGAAGGACGTGGATATCACGCTCTCCGAGGACATGCTGACGATCCGCGGCGAGAAGAAGGTCGAGCGCGACGAGAAGGACAAGGAGAAGAACTGGCGCGTCGTGGAGCGCAGCTACGGTTCTTTCAGCCGCAGCATCGCGCTGCCCTATGAGCCCGATCCGGGCAAGGTCGAGGCCAAGTTCGACAAGGGGGTGCTGCACGTCCACCTGCCGAAACCGGCCGAGATCGCCAAGAAGGAAAAGAAGATCGAGATCAAGCACAGTTGAAGCCTGCGCCGGTCTTGTTCGAGGCCGAGGGGCCCGCGCCTGGTCGCGGGCCTTTTTGTTGGCCGCAGGGATCGCCCTGCAACCTATTGACCGCCCGCGCGGCTCTCGGGAAAGTCGCCTTGGGGGTACTCACGTGCGGAGCGGGATGGCGGATCGCCCGCAAGTTTTTGCGAACTTCGGAATCGGGACACACCAGGGACGGAACCATGCGGGCAAAAGACAATTCGCGAACGGCCGCCGAAGTGCTGGTCGACCAGTTGCTCGTGCACGGAGCGCGGCATGCGTTCTGCGTGCCGGGCGAGAGCTATCTGGCCGTGCTCGACGCCTTTCACGACCGCGATCTCGCGATCACGGTGTGCCGGCAGGAGGGCGGGGCCGCCATGATGGCGGAGGCGGTCGGCAAGGCGACGGGACTGCCCGGCGTCTGCTTCGTGACGCGCGGGCCCGGGGCGACCAATGCGGCGGCCGGGATCTTCATCGCGGCGGAGGACTCCA
>CAYVBN010000426.1:0-2873 GCA_964449645.1 uncultured Hyphomicrobiales bacterium | reverse complement strand
TTCGGCGATCCACGACCACAGATCGCGGCCGACCTCGCGCATGCGGTCCTGGACGTAAAACTTTTCGGCGGCGTCTCGGGACCAGGCGAGCGAGAGGCGGGTGAGAACGCCTTTCGCTTTCATGGCGGCGAATTCGTCTTCGTAGAAGAAGTCGTGGTCGCGGCGCTGATGCCCGAAGAACAGCCAGTTCGGGCCGGGCGCGCGCGTCGCCATGCGTTCGTGCAGGAAGGCGCGGAACGGAGCGACGCCGGTCCCGGGGCCGATCATCACGATGGGGGTCGCCGGATCAGCCGGCAGACCGAAGCCATGCGCCTGCTGAATGTAGATCTTGAGCCGATCGCCCGGCGCGATCCGATCGGCAAGGAATGTTGAGGCGACGCCGAGGCGAGGACGGTTGCCGATCGCGTAGCGCACGGTGTCGACCGTGAGCGCGACCCGGCCGGGATTGCTGCGCGGCGAAGAGGCGATCGAGTAGAGCCGCGGCTGCAGCGGTTCGAGCGCTTCCAGGAAAGCTTCCGGATCGGGGCGGAGGCCGTGGAACTTCTGCAGCGCGGCGAGCACGTCGAGGCTCGCCGCATCGCCGTCCGGGTCCTCGCCGGCCGCGAGCGCCTTTGCCTTCTGCCGCCGCTCGCCGCCGGTCAGATAGGAGATGAGCTGGAACAGCGAATCGGGTGCGGGCGAGAGCGATGTTTCGCCCGTCAGGACGTCACGCAGCGGCCGGCCCCCGACGGACGCCTGCGGGTCGGCGGCGATCGCCCGCATCACCGCGTCGACGAGAGCCGGTTCGTTGCGCGGATAAATTCCGAGGCTGTCGCCGACCGTGTAGTCGAGACCCTCCGCTCCCGACAGATCGATCTCGATGTGCCATGTCTCCTTGGCCGAGCCTGCTTTGTTGAGGCGCGTGCGGGAGAGAAAGAGGGCCTCGGCCGGATTGTCGCGCGAGCGGCCGCGCGGCGCCGCCGGCGGCTCGGAATCCGCGGGGGGCGCGATGATGCCGCCGTCCCGAACCACCGCAGGTGAGCCGATGCCGTTCGCCGCCGGCCGAACGCTTCCTGCCGTGCTCGTCAACTCGGCAGCGAGCGTCTTGAGCATGCGGGCGGTTTCCTTGCCGCCCGGCACGCACAGATTGAGGCGCTGTTCGCTGCCGAGAGCGAGTGCGTTCGAATAATCCTCGCAGGTGTAGCCGCACTGGCCGCAATCCTGCTGCGCCATCGCGGCCATCATCCGGCGGCGGAGCGGGCGGCCTTCGGCGAGCGCCATGCGGTCGGCGAGCGGCAGCGTCTGATCGTGCCAGGGCGCGTCCCCGTCGTCGCCGTCGTCGAGCGGGCTCGCCGGTTGCGTCGTCGCCATCAAGGCGGCGCTCTCCTCGGGCGAGAGCGCGGTGACGCCGGCACTGTCGGGCGACACCATTCCGGAGAAGAACCCGTTGAGCCAGGCGCGCTGCTCGGGCGTGAACGGCGCCGATTCAGGGATCAGCACCGGAAAGGCGTTGCGCGGCGCCTGCGTCATTCCACGGCTCCTTGCGCGAGAAGTGCCTTCAGCGCGTCGACGTCTTGCCGCCGCGTGAAGGCCTGGAAGCTCTCGTCGGGCGATGCGCGATGAGCCAGATACGCCTTGAGAAGCCGCTCGACGGTTTGCGGCACGTCGTCGGCCGCCACGTCGCGGAGAATCTCGCGGCCGAGGCCCGCATTCGGTCCGAAGCCGCCGCCGACGTGAACGTGATAGCCCTCGATCGTATCGCCTTCTTCGGAGACCTGGACCTTGCAGGCGAGGAGCCCGATATCGCCGATATAGTGCTGCGCGCAGGAGTGATGGCAGCCGGTGAGGTGGATGTTGATCGGGCCGTCGATTGCGACGCGGCCCTCGCACCAGCGCGCGATCGCCTCGGCATGGCGCTTGGTGTCGGACGCGGCGAACTTGCAGCCCGTGTTCCCCGTGCAGGCGACGAGCCCGGCGCGGATCGAGGTCGCCTTGCTCGACAGTTCGAGCGCCTCGATCGCGGCTTCGGCCAGTGCGACGTTCTCGCTGGCGATCCCGGAGATCAGCAGGTTCTGCCAGACGGTCAGACGGATGTCGCCGTCGCCGAGGTCGGCGGCAAGTTTCGCAAGCCCGCGCATCTGCACGCTGCTCAACCGGCCGACCGGCAGCACGATGCCGATCCAGTTGAGGTTCGGCTGTTTCTGCGCGTGCACGCCCACATGGGCGAGACGGTCGGCGTTCGGGCGCGGTGCGATCGCCTCCGCTGGCACGCGCGCGAGCGCGCGGCCGAGCTTCTCTTCGACCGCGGCCAGGAACTTCTCGAAACCCCAGGCGTCGAGCACATATTTGAGCCGCGCCTTGTTGCGGTTGGTGCGATCGCCGTGCGCGATAAAGACGCGCACGATGGCGTCGGCCACCTGCGTTGTATCCGCCGGGGCGACGATCACTCCGGTGTCGCGGGCGAAATCGCGATGGCCGGTGATGCCGCCGAGCGCGAGACGGAACCACACGCCGGGAGCAGCGCCAAAGCCGTCTTTCACCTCGACGGCCTGGAAGCCGATGTCGTTCGTGTCCTCGAGCGCGGCGATCGTCCCGGCGCCGTCGAAGGCGACGTTGAACTTGCGCGGCAGCCCGTAGAGCGAGCGGTCGTTGAGAATGTGGAAGTGCCACGCCCGCGCATAGGGGCGCGTGTCGATGAGTTCCTGCGGGTCGATGCCGGCGGTCGGCGTTCCGGTGACGTTGCGGATGTTGTCGGCGCCCGATCCGCGCGAGCACAGGCCGATGTCCTGCAACGCCTCGACGACCGCGACCGCGTCCTTGGGCGCGATCTCGCGGAGCTGCAGGTTCGCGCGCGTGGTGACGTGCGCGTAAGGGCCGGCGTGGCGCTCGGCGAT
>CAYVBN010000425.1:0-12228 GCA_964449645.1 uncultured Hyphomicrobiales bacterium | reverse complement strand
GAGGGCGTGATCCAGCGCCGGGTCGCGATCGTCGACCAGGACAAGCTCGGGCTCGGCATCACGGTCTTCGTCTCGATCGAGACCGGCGACCATTCGGAGGACTGGCTGAAGAACTTCGCCAAGGTGGTCGGCGCAATGCCGGAGGTGATGGAGTTCTATCGCATGGCCGGCGACGTCGACTACATGCTGCGGGTCGTGGTGCCCGACATGCACGGCTACGACGCGTTCTACAAGCGACTGATCGGTGCCGTTCCGCTCAAGAACGTCACCTCGCGCTTCGCGATGGAAAAGATCAAGTCGACGACGGCGTTGCCGATCTGACTGCCGATGGAATCAGCCGGTCGGCTGCGGCATCGGGTCGAGCACGCGCGGACGCAGGAACGTCTGTTCGGTCATCGTGATCGATCCGTTCGGCAGGCCGAGCATCTTGAGGAGCTCGGCGCCGAGCGGGGGCGAATACTCGTACTGCGTCTGCGTCCAGATCAGCGAGCTGTTGGCGACGTTGAGGGCCGGATCGAGCGTGGGCGTGGCGACGGCACTGGTCCAATTGTACTTCTTGGTCCAGGCGACAGAGACGTTATTGGCGGCATCGATGGTCAGGCTCGAGACCTGAACGTGCAGGCTTGCGGATGAGAACGGCATGATCACCGCCTGACCGGCGGCCAGGATGTCGGTCATGTTGGTGATCGGCTGCGAGGCCTGTGCGACGAGGTCGGCGACCGTGTGGGTCACGAGAGTCAGCTTGCGGCTGGCGCTGAGGGCCTGCGAGATCTCGACGCATCCAAAATAGAGCGTCACCATGAGGGGCGCCAGCATGGCGAATTCGACCGCGGACACGCCGCGCTCGTCGCGGCGCAGACGGACAGCGGTCGAACGGAAGAGTCGGGCGAGCATGGGAAAGCTTTGTCTCAGTTGAATGGTTCGTTGCGGAATGCGGCGGTCGCGACCAGCAAGCGCAGGTCGCTCGCGGGAGAGTCCGTGAGGTACCGGCTGACGAACGGAATCGGGATCGGCATCTGGTAGGCGAGGCGCACCACCATGATGGTGCCGGCTGATCCGACCTGATAGGCCGGAGTGATCTCATTGCCGTCGGCGTCAAGAAAGATCGTCTTGCCGGTGACCGGATCGACCTTGCTGGAAGCAGGAAGACCGGATGAGGTCGAGCTCGAGGTGATGCCGCCGAACGTTCCGGTCGAGGATGGTTGAATATCGACGAAGACCTTGTTGCAGTCGATGATCGTGAACGCCGAGATGTGGGCGCAGGCGGTGGCCTTGAAATCCGATTGATTGAGCGACTGCGCCTGACCGGTGAGCACCAGCCGGGCGGCGTCGGCGGCGGCGGTCTCCAGCGCCTCGTCGGCGAAGAAGACCATGGCGGTCTCCATGATCATCACCAGGAGCAGCAGGAAGGGACCGGCCACGAAGGCGAACTCGACGGCCGCCGCGCCGTCGCGCTGCCGCACGAAGCGGCGGAGTGTGCGCCGGATGAGACGTTGTCTTATCGCGCGCATGCGGCAACCTCGGATCGTGTCGTTCGGTCGGCGCGCACCGGCACAGGCGGGTACGCGAGCGCGGGCGTTGAAGGCCCCTGGCTGCGACGAGAATTAGCCGGAAACCGTTTGAGAATTATTGCGGCTGCTCACGAGAGAGGTTCGCGCCGATTAACGGACGGATAACCGTGCGCACGTGCTCGTGATCAGCGGGCCTGATTGCCGGATTGCGCGGCATTCCCCTGGGCGCGGCCGGACAGCGTTCCGGTCTGTCCCAGGGTTGCATCGAAGAAGTCGGGCGAATCGCCGAGCGTGATGCGCCGGTCGCACTTCGGTGCGCAACTATAGGACTCGCGCTCGACGCCGCGATAGACCACCACGATGTCCTGCGGCCCTTTCACCTGGATGTCCTTGTCCATCAGCACCGCGCCGTTCCGGTCGAGGGCGATCAGGTTGGTGACGCCGTAACCCTTGCCGGTGACGATCATCAGCCCGCCCGGCTGGATCGACACGTCGGCGATGAGCGGATTGCCGACCACGAGGGTAGCGACGTTCTGAGGCAGTCGGGCAAGCGTCGCCTGGTCCATCCGAACGGACAGGACCTCCGCGGCTGCGGCCGGAATGGTCGAGGCGGCGATCGCCACGAGGCCGACGGCAGTCAGAATGCGACAGAGGCCACGAAACCTGGCTCCCTCTCCGAACCACGTGGTCATCGAAATCTCCAGGCTACTACGCCGGCCGCAAACGCAGCCGCGATACAGCCGTGAGTTGACTTCAAATTGGTGAACGAAGTCCAAACGCGACGCCGCGAGCTGGCAAAGCTCTCTTAACCACGAACAATTTTATTCAAGTTTGCTTGGTTCCGTCGGTGTCTCTTAACCCTGGTGTAATCGCATCTTCCTAGTTTTGCGACGGATCTCGGCCGGGATTTGCGCGTGCCGAGAGATATTTAAGTGGCGTGGGACGAGGGAGCTGAAGGATGGGGCAATTGGTGCGTCGGTTCGCCGAGAACGAGTCGGCTGCGACGGCGGTGGAATATGGTCTGATCGCGGCCGGCATTTCCGTCGCCATCATCTCGGTGATCAATTCCCTGGGCGCCAGCCTCAGAACGACATTCCTGAGCGTCGACCGCGAGATCGCCGCCAAATAACGAACCCCGCCTGTCGATCGACGTGCGGCCGCTCCCCGCCTACCGGCGGTGATCCGTGTCGCTTCGAGACATTGATCCGTCGAATTCGAGCAATCCGACCGTGCGCCATTCGGGAAATTGTTTGAGCGCCATGCCGGTCGAATGGACCCGATCGCCGCCGGCTCGGCGGCATTCGAGCACGGCTGATCGCCTGACGTGCTCGGAGGGCTCGGAAGCCCGGGAGCGCCGAGCAGCCTTCGTCCCCTCGAAATTGTTGTGTTGATTAACAGTTGGTTGGGACGCGCGCCGGAAAGGTACACCTTTGCTTTACCGCATTTTCCAATTTCCCCGGGAGGATGCAGCGTCCGGCAGAGACCGGAACTCCACTGACAGGGAGAAATTCGATGTCCATGTTCAAGCGTTTCCTGCGTGAGGAGGCGGGCGCGACGGCCATCGAGTACGGCTGATCGCTGCCATCAACACACTGGGCAGCACGTTGCATGTTCACGCGCATCAACAACCAGATCCCCGGCAAAGTAGGCACAAGTGACCTGCGGGGGGAGGGGGGAGTTTCGCGGCATTTCCGCGGCTCCTTCCCGTCTGTTTGTGCTCGGCGGCCGGCCGCGAGCAGCTTTGGCCCGACTAACGATTGGTTACGCGGTTCCTTGCAAACCGGCTGTTGCCTTTTACCGGACTTTGAAAGGTCATCAGCACAATGCGCGCATCGACCGGCGAGGGCCGGCGAACGACAGGGAGTACTCGATGTCTTCGTTCAAGCGTTTTCTGTCCGACGAGTCCGGCGCCACGGCCATCGAATACGGCCTCATCGCTGCCGGCATCTCGGTGGTGATCATCGTTGCCGTCAACACGCTGGGCAGCTCGCTCAACAAAACCTTCGGCAGCATCAACGACCAGCTCGGTGGCGGCGCGACGCCCTAATCCGCACGGGATTGGTTCAACAAGGCCCCGGCATCGGCCGGGGCCTTTTCATTTTCACTGGCATCAAGGTACCCCGATCACCCCGTTGAACCAGCCGTTAATCGGCGTGAGGCAGGATGGCTGCAGGGACCTCTGGGGACTTGGGAATCGAGGGATACTCGCCGCATGACCACCGTCATCGCACTCGTGTTGTTTCCGGCCGCCATGGCGTATGCGGCCTCGAGCGATCTTCTGACGATGACGATCTCCAACAAGGTCTCGCTCGTGCTCCTCGGTGGGTTTTTGCTGCTCGCGCTCGCCACCGGAATGAGCGCGCACCAGATGACGACCCACGCGGGCGCCGCCCTCATCGTGCTCGCGGCGGGGTTCGCGATGTTCGCGCGCGGCTGGATCGGCGGTGGCGATGCCAAGCTGGCGGCGGCGAGCGCACTGTGGCTCGGATGGGCGCATCTGCTCGATTATGTCCTTTACGCCTCGCTGCTCGGCGGAGGGCTCACCCTTCTTCTGCTCGAGTTTCGCAAATGGCCGCTTCCGGCGCCGGTTCGCGGCCAGGATTGGGTCGAGCGCCTGCACGACCGCGAGGGTGGGGTGCCGTACGGCATCGCGCTCGCGGCCGCGGCCCTTCTGATCTATCCCTCCACCGTCTGGATGACCGCCGGCGGCGGCTGATCGCCCCGATGGCCGGCCCGGCCCGCTGCGATGCAAAATTAAAGCGGATTGGATACGCCTCATTAACCATGAATTGACGATTGGCTGGTGAAATCCCACCACGGCGGCCGTTGCGGCCGCCGCGTCAAGTGGAGAGTGAGGCGTATGAAAGCCGCTCGTATCGCCGTTTTGGTGGTGGCGATCGCCGCCGGCGGCGTTGCCGCCATGCTCGCGGGTGGGGCCGGGTCGAAGGCGCCTGCGCCGGTTCCGGCCGCGCCCGTGGCCAAGCTCGACACCGTCGAAGTTCTGGTCGCCAAGGGCGATATCGGCCTCGGGCAAAAGGTGACGGCGGCGGATCTGCAGTGGCAGGTCTGGCCGGTCGCATCGGCAAGCTCGGTGTTCATCAAACGCAAGGACCGACCGAACGCCGCGCAGGATGTCGCCGGCTCGATCGCGCGCTCCCCAATCGCGGCCGGCGAGCCGATTCGCGAAGCCAAGCTCATCAAGGCCGACGGGTCGGGCTACATGGCGGCGATCCTGCCGTCCGGCATGCGCGCCGTCTCGACCGACATTTCGCCGGAAACGGGAGCCGGCGGCTTCATCCTGCCCAACGACCATGTCGACGTGATCCTCTCGCGCCGTGACCGCGAAGCGGAAAAGGCGTCGGGGGTCGAATCGCATATCAGCGAGACAATCCTGAGCGACGTGCGCGTGCTGGCGATCGATCAGACCGTCGAGGAGAAGAACGGGCAGCGCGTCGTCGTCGGGAAGACCGCCACGCTCGAGCTCACCCAGCGCCAGGCAGAAATGCTGGTCCTGTCGCGCCAGCTCGGCACCCTGTCGCTCGCGCTGCGCAGCCTCGCCGATTCCAATCCGTCCAGTCGCGCCACCACCAATGGCCGCGATACGAGCGTCGGACACCTCAACATGGTTCGGTTCGGGGTGACGACCACCGTGATGCAGAAGTGAGAACCGGGAAGGGAAACCGCACAATGGCGAGCAGGAGATCGATTCGCGTCGCGCCGATCGCCGCCTGGGTTGCGGCCGTCGCGATCGCCTGGTTCGGGGCGGCGCCCGGCACGCGCGCGAGCGATCTGCGGATCGACGCGAAGGCGCCGGAAATTCACGTCGCCGCCGCTGATTCCGGCTCGCGTTTCGTGCCGCTCGGGGTCGGCAAGTCGGTCGTCGTCGATCTCCCGCGCGACGTGAAGGACGTGCTCGTCGCCGATCCGAAGATCGCCAATGCGGTGGTTCGCTCCTCGCGCCGCGCCTATCTGATCGGGGTCGCCGTGGGCCAGACCAACGTGTTCTTCTTCGACGCCGACGGCCGCCAGATCGCCGGTTTCGACATCGCGGTCAAACGCGATCTCAATGGAATCCGCGCCGCGCTGCGCCAGACCTTTCCGGGCGCCGACATTCGCATCGAAGGCATCGGCGACGGCGTGATGCTGTCGGGGGCGGTATCGAGCCCGGCCGAATCCCAGCAGGCCTTCGACATCGCGACCCGCCTCGTCGGCGGCGACCCGAACAAGGTCGTCAACGGCCTCGCCGTGAAGGGACGCGACCAGGTCATGCTCAAGGTCACGGTCGCGGAAGTGCAGCGCGACCTCCTCAAGCAGCTCGGCATCGATCTCAACGGCACGCTCGGCACCGGCAGCACGGTCGTCAACTTCAGCACGGCCAATCCGTTCTCCGCTTTCGGTTCGCCGATCAATCCCGGCACGGGGCTGACGGCAAACTGGAACAACGTCTCGGCGACATTGCGGGCAATGGAGCGGGCCGGCGTGATCCGCACGCTCGCCGAGCCGACGCTCACGGCGATCTCCGGCGAGAGTGCCACCTTCCTGGCGGGCGGCGAATTTCCGATTCCGGCCGGCCTGAGCTGCGACACCACCAAGAACCCGCCGGTGTGCCAAGCCCAGGTCGACTTCAAGAAGTTCGGCGTGAGCATGAATTTCACCCCGGTCGTGCTCTCGGAGGGCCGCATCAGCCTCAAGGTCATGACCGAGGTGTCCGACCTGTCGACCGACAACGCGATGACGCTGCAGCAGGCCGGCTCGACGCTGACGATCCCGTCGATCCGGGTCCGCCGCGCCGACACCACCGTCGAGATTCCCTCCGGCGGCGCGCTCGCCATGGCGGGCATGATCCAGGAACAGACGAAGCAGGCGATCAACGGGATTCCCGGGCTCATGCAGGTCCCCGTGCTCGGGACGCTGTTCCGCAGCCGTGACTTCATCAACCGCCAGACCGAGCTGATGGTGCTGGTCACGCCCTATGTGGTGCGGTCGGTCGCCCAGAAGGACCTGTCGCGGCCCGACGATGGTTTTGCCGATGCCGGCGATCCCGCCGCGGCTTTCCTTGGCCGTCTGAACCGAATCTACGGCATTGCCGGCCGGATCGACCCGAATCTGTACCACGGCAAGTACGGCTTCATTCTCGATTGATCGCTGCAGCAGGAGACGATCGATGTATCGCAGTGTGACGATCTTCGCGCAGCAGCGTTCGAGGCTCGGACGGCTCGTCGGCGCCGCCGTCGTGGTGCTCGCGTTGGGCGGCTGCTATCACCCGCGCGAACCGATCGCCTCGGTGCCGAACGACTATCGGCTGCGCCATCCGATCTCGATCCACGAGGGCGACCGCACGGTCGAACTGTTCATCGGCACCAATCGCGGCGGCCTCACGCCGGTGCAGCGCGCCGACGTTCTCGCGTTCGGCCGGACCTGGCGGCGCGAGGCGACCGGCGGGATCGTCATCGATCTGCCGTCCGGCACCGTGAATGCCCGCGCGGCCGCGGACTCGCTGCCGGAGATCCGGTCGCTGCTGCATGCCGCCGGCGTGCCGCCGCGCGGCATCGTGGTGCGGCCCTATCGGCCAGTTACTCCCGAACAGCTCGCAACCATCAGGCTCAATTATCCGAAGATCGTCGCCGAGGCCGGGCCGTGCGGCCTGTGGCCGACCGATCTCGGTCCGAGCTACGATCCGGCGTATCTGGAGAACCGTCCCTACTGGAATCTCGGCTGCGCGACCCAGCGCAACCTCGCCGCGATGGTGGAGAACCCGGCCGATCTGGTGCAGCCGCGCGCGGAGACGCCGCCCTATACGGCGCGCCGCACCATCATGCTCGACAAGTATCGTAAGGGCGAGAGCACCGCCACAGTCAACCCGCAGGCCAACCAAGGCAAGATCAGCGACGTCGGCAAATGATCAAATATCCGCAACAGGCTGCCGAAGGCGAATCGAGCCCTCCGACCGGCGGGACGGAGGACGAATACATCGCGCCCGCTCCGCGCGTGTCGATCCAGGCGTTCTGCGAATCGGCCGAGACGGCTGCCGCCGTGCAGGCCGCCTCGCAGGATCGCCGGCTCGCCAAGGCGCATATCCGCGTGCAGATGGGCGGCGTGGCGGCGGCGGTCGAAGCCTATCGCAGCGCGCCGACTCCGAACGTCGTTGTGCTCGAATCGGAGAGCCGGGACGGCAGCATTCTGACCGGTCTCGATCAGCTCGCCGAGGTATGCGACGCCGGCACCCGTGTGGTGGTGATCGGCCGCTTCAACGACATCGTGCTCTATCGCGAACTGATCCGGCGTGGCGTGAGCGAATATCTCATCGGTCCCGTTCAAGCGCTCGACGTCGTGCGCGCGATCTGCGGCCTGTTCTCCTCGCCCGACGCCAAGCCGGTGGGACGCATCGTGGCGGTGGTCGGCGCCAAGGGCGGCGTCGGCGCGTCCACCATCTCCCACAACGTCGCCTGGGCGATCGCGCGCGATCTCAAGCTCGATTCGGTCGTCGCCGACCTCGATCTCGCCTTCGGCACGGCCGGGCTCGACTACAACCAGGACCCGCCGCAAGGCGTTGCCGATGCGGTGTTCTCGCCGGATCGCGTCGACACCGCGTTCATCGACCGGCTGCTCTCGAAATGCGCCGATCACCTGAGCCTCCTGGCCGCTCCGGCGACGCTCGACCGCGTGTACGATTTCGCCGCCGAGGCGTTCGATCCGATCTTCGATACCTTGCGGGCCAACGTGCCCTGCGTGGTGCTCGACGTGCCGCATCAGTGGGCCGCGTGGACCAAGCGCGCGCTGAGCAGCGCCGACGACATTCTGATCGTCGCCGCGCCGGACCTCGCCAATCTGCGCAACGCCAAGAACCTGCTCGACTTCCTGCGCGCCAACCGGCCGAACGACCGGCGCCCGTTCTACTGCCTCAACCAGGTCGGGGTGCCGAAGCGGCCGGAAATCAAGCCGGCCGACTTCGCCAAGGCGCTCGAGGACGAGCCGGTCGCGATCATTCCGTTCGAGCCCCAGGTGTTCGGGACCGCCGCGAACAACGGACAGATGATCGCCGAAGTCGCGTCGGGCCACCGCGTGGCGGAAACCTTCCGGCAATTGTCGCAGATGCTCACCGGCCGGACGGAACTCAAGAAGTCGCGCTCCAAGCTGCTGGGCCCGATCCTGGGAAAGCTCAGAAAGCGGCAAGCGCAGCGTTGATCGGAGACGATGGCCTTGTTCGGTAAGCGTTCGACGATCGTCACCGAGGTTCGCGAGCAGGGCGCGCCGGCGCCCAGCCCCGCGCCCGACGTAGCCGCCCCGCCGCTTGCGCCCGCACAGGACGCCGGCCGCGTGCCGTTTCCCTCGAATGGATTGGCCGCCCCGATCGTCGGCGCACCGGCGTCGGCGCCCGCGCGCCCATCGGCGGCCGCTCCGGCGGTGCCCTCGGCGGTCGATTCCCGCAAGTCGGAGAACTACTACGAGGTCAAGGGCTCGATCTTCGGCGCCCTGATCGAAGCCATCGATCTGACGCAACTGGCGCGGCTCGACGCCGAATCGGCGCGCGAGGAAATCCGCGACATCGTCAACGAGATCATCGCCATCAAGAACGTGGTGATGTCGATCTCCGAGCAGGAGGAACTGCTCGACGACATCTGCAACGACGTGCTCGGCTACGGTCCGCTGGAGCCGCTGCTCGCGCGCGACGACATCGCTGACGTGATGGTGAACGGCGCCGGAACGGTCTACATCGAGGTCGCCGGCAAGATCCAGCGGACCGGCATCCGCTTCCGTGACAACCAGCAGCTCCACAACATCTGCCAGCGCATCGTCAGCCAGATCGGCCGGCGCGTCGACGAAGCCTCGCCGATCTGCGACGCGCGCCTTCCCGACGGCTCGCGCGTCAACGTGATCGCGCCGCCGCTGGCGATCGACGGGCCCTCGCTCACCATCCGCAAGTTCAAGAAGGACAAGCTGACGCTCGAGCAGCTCGTCAAGTTCGGCACCATCACGCCAGAGGGCGCGGAAATCCTGCAGGTGATCGGCCGCTCGCGCGTGAACACGATCATCTCGGGCGGCACGGGATCGGGCAAGACGACGCTCCTCAACTGTCTCACGCGCTATATCGACGACGACGAGCGCATCATCACCTGCGAGGACGCGGCCGATCTGCAGCTCCAGCAGCCGCACGTGGTCCGCCTTGAGACGCGTCCGCCGAACCTCGAGGGCGAGGGGCAGGTGACGATGCGCGATCTGGTGCGCAACTGCCTGCGTATGCGGCCGGAGCGGATCATCGTCGGCGAGGTGCGCGGATCGGAGGCATTCGACCTCCTGCAGGCGATGAACACCGGCCACGACGGTTCGATGGGCACCCTGCACGCCAACAATCCGCGCGAAGCGCTGTCGCGTCTCGAGTCGATGATCACCATGGGGGGATTCTCGCTGCCCTCGCGCACCATTCGCGAGATGATCTGCGCGTCGGTCGACGTGATCGTGCAGGCGGCGCGCCTGCGCGACGGTTCGCGCCGCATCACCCACATCACCGAGGTGGTCGGCATGGAGGGCGATGTCATCATCACGCAGGATCTGTTCCTCTTCGACATCGTCGGAGAGGACGCGAACGGCAAGCTGATCGGCCGGCATCGCTCGACCGGGATCGGCCGCCCCCGCTTCTGGGACCGCGCCCGCTACTACGGAGAGGAGAAACGCCTCGCCGCGGCGCTCGATGCCGCGCTCGCCAGCGAGGATCAAGCCAGAAAGTAGGTTGCGTATGTCGATGCAGGCTCTCGCCATTTTCTTTCTGGTGGCGGTCGCGATGGGCGGCGTCGCGTGGGTATTCATCTATCCGAGCCTGTCGGGCGAGCGGCAGGCCGAGCAGCGGATCGGCAACATCGCCAAGAGCGACCCGGTCGTACGCGCCACGTCGGCACGCACCAACCAGAAGGTTCGCCGCGAGCAGGTCGAATTGGCCCTCGAGGAACTCGAAGCGCGCCGCAAGCAGCTTAAAAGTCCGCCGCTCACGCTCCGGATCTCGCATGCCGGGCTCAGCTGGTCGAAGCAGCGGTTCTTCGTGATCTGCGCGGTTTTGGGTGTGGTCGCCTTCGTGGCCGGGCTGGTGATCGGCGGAGGACTGCTCGCCGCGCTCGGATTCGCCTTCGCGGGCGCTTTCGGGGTGCCGTTCTGGATGCTGCGCTTCCTCAAGAAGCGGCGCGAGAAGGCGTTTCTCGAGCATTTTCCCGACGCCGTCGACGTGATCGTGCGCGGCATCAAGGCCGGCCTCCCGTTGACCGACTCGCTCCGGGTCATCGCCACCGACGCCCCGGAGCCGGTGCGAAGCGAATTCCGCGCCATCGTCGATACCCAGACGATCGGCATTCCGCTGGGCGAGGCATGCGCCAGGCTCTACGAAAGCATGCCGGTCTCGGAGGCGAATTTCTTCGGCATCGTCGTCTCGATCCAGCAGAAATCCGGCGGCAATCTCTCGGAAGCGCTCGGCAACCTCGCGCGCGTACTGCGCGACCGCAAGCGCATGAAGGGCAAGATCGACGCCATGTCGATGGAGGCGAAAGCGTCGGCGGCGATCATCGCCGCACTGCCGATCGCCGTGATGGTGCTCGTCTATCTGACGAGCCCGGGTTACATCTCGCTCCTGTGGACGACCCCGACCGGGAAATTGATGCTGGCCGGAAGCGCCTTCTGGATGACGTCCGGCATCCTCGTGATGCGCAAGATGATCAACTTCGATTTCTGAGCTTACGATGCTCCAGCTTATCCTCGATCGCTTCCAAGATACGCGCTTCATGGCGATGCTGTTCGCCGCGGTGGCGGCGGCCGCCACCGTGCTGACGCTCGCCATGCCGCTGCTCGCGAACGATTCGCTCACCAAGCGGATGAACGCGGTGGCGATCGAGCGGGAGAAGATCCGTCAGCGCGAGCGCGAGCGTCTGGCGCGCGGCGAGAAGGTCAATCTGCGGCAGTCGCCGCGCCAGTACATGCAGGCCGTGGTCGAGCGCTTCAACCTGACAAAGTGGCTCGCCCAGGAAGAAGCCCGCGAGAAGCTCGTGCAGGCGGGCTATCGCGGCCACGGGCCATATATCGCCTTCCTGTTCTTCCGCATGGTGACGCCGATCGTGATGCTGATCGGCGCGGTGGTGTACGTCTTCGTGGTGTCGAAATATCCGCTGCCGGCGGCCGGCAAGATCGGCATCTGCATTTTCGCGGCCTATCTCGGCATGCAGATCCCCTATTTGTTCCTCAAGAACAAGATCCAGCGCCGGAAGGTGTCGATCGGGCGGGCGTTCCCGGACGCCCTCGACCTGCTGCTCATCTGCGTGGAATCCGGCATGTCGATCGAGACCGCGTTTCATCGCGTGAGCCAGGAGGTCGGCACGCAGTCGATCCCGCTTGCCGAGGAGCTTACGCTGACGACGGCCGAACTGTCCTATCTGCCCGACCGCAAGCAGGCCTACGAGAACCTGGCGAAACGCACCGATCTCGACGGGGTCAAGTCGGTCTGCCTCGCGCTGCAGCAGTCGGAGCGCTACGGGACACCGTTGGCGCAGACGCTGCGGGTCATGGCCCAGGAGAACCGCGATCTGCGCATGGCGGCGGCGGAGAAGAAGGCTGCGGCGCTCCCGCCTCAGCTCACGGTGCCGATGATCCTGTTCTTCCTGCCGGTGCTGTTCATCGTCATCCTCGGCCCGGCCGGCATCTCCGTCAGCCAGCGCGGCCTGTGGGGCGAGAAGCACCAGAC
>CAYVBN010000424.1:0-3692 GCA_964449645.1 uncultured Hyphomicrobiales bacterium | reverse complement strand
GGGATTCATCCTCGCCTTCCTGGCGATGTTCGAGCCGGGCGACCGTGTCGCCGTCGCGATCCCGGGCTATCCGCCGTACCGTCACATCCTCACCGCGCTCGGCTGCGTGCCGGTCGCGATCGAGACGAACGCCGCGACGCGCTGGGCCATCACCGGCGAGGCGCTGCTCGCGGCGCATCGCGCGACGCCGCTCGCGGGCGTGCTCGTCGCGAGCCCGGCCAATCCGACCGGCACCATGATGAGCGCGGAAGCGCTGGCCGAGCTCGTGGCGACGGCCGAGGAGGCCGGCATCCGGGTGATCTCCGACGAGATCTATCACGGCCTCGATTACGCGTTCCGCGCCGAGAGCGCGACACGGCTCTCCGAGCGAGCCGTGGTCGTCAACTCGTTCTCCAAGTATTTCTGCATGACGGGTTGGCGCGTCGGCTGGATGGTCGTGCCCGAACCGCTGGTGCGGCCGATCGAGCGGCTGCAGCAGAACCTCGCGATCTCCGTTCCGACGCTCTCGCAGATCGCCGCCGAGGCGGCGTTCGACGGGCGCGCCGAAATGGAGGCGATCAAGCACGGCTACGAGGAGAACCGGCGGATTCTGATCGAGGGACTTCCGCGCGCAGGGCTTGATACGTTTCTGCCGGTCGACGGCGCGTTCTATCTCTATGCCGACGTCTCGCGCTTCACCAATGACAGTCTCGATTTCGCGCGGCGCATGCTGGAGGAGGCGGGTGTCGCAACGACGCCAGGCCTCGACTTCGATCCCGTGAACGGACGGCACTTTCTCCGCCTCTGCTACGCCGGACCGACCGCCGAGATGCGCGAGGCGGTCGAGCGGATCGGCGACTGGCTGAAGCGGGGGTAGGGCGCTTTTCGATCACGGTGGATCGGGGACGCTCACCGCTGCCGCGCGCCGGAGGCCCTGTTGTCGACGAAACGAATGCTGATCGGCACCCCGGTGATCGCACCGCTGAACGACTTCGAGAAGGGCAGCGGTGCGCAATGATCAAACGCGGCACGGATTGAATTCAGATAGTCCCGCTTCGTGTCGGCGCTCATGCCTCGCGTCGCGTAAGTCACGACAGGCGGCGCGATAACGTTGCCCGTCCGCTTGAAGCTCGCCCGAACCGTCATCTGCGAGCCTCGCTTGACCTGTTCCGGCGGATGCCAGCAGGTCCGCAATGCCGCCGTCAGCTCCCGCATCGAGTTGATCGGCTTCTCCGCCGAAGGGGACTCTCCCGTTCCGGCGTGGCGGCTGCCGACGGTCAGCCGGCCGTACTGCGGCAGACTCTCTCCCGGCGGGCAGGCGCCGCCCTTTCCGCACCCGCGATAGAGCCCGACGCCCGTCCTGCTTTCATCCGCATACGGGTCGGGCCTTGGCGCCAGCGGAACATCGCCGGGACCAATCCGATACATCGGGACGCCGCGTGTGGCTGGTCCGGGTCCGATCTCCGTTCCCCCCGGCCCGACCCCGCCCGGCGTGTAACCCGGGACCGGAGACCCGGGCGCGATCGGGACTCCACCGGGCCCCGGCGTGATGGTCATTTGTGCAAAAGCCGGCGCAACCAGCCCGATGAAGACGACGAGCGCCACCGGCAGCACGAGACGGGACATCGTCCGCTCCTCGCTTTCAATATAGCTAGGCGCGGACGTCGGACCATTCAATCATCAGATCGGGGCATTCGGATCGGATGACTTGACCCCAGCATTGCGTTCTTGCCGCCATCGACCGTGGTTGCGTACCCGTTGAACTGTCGAGGCTCGATGGCGATCCGCTCAGAATCCAAATCCGCCGGCGCTGAAGCGGAAGGGTTGCGTGACGTCGTAGGTCGCCTTGGTGATCGGGAAGGCGTAGTCGACGCGCAGCGGTCCGAGCGGCGAAGCCCAGATCAGGCCGGCGCCGACCGACGAGCGAATAACATTGCTGTCGCCGAGCTGGAGCGACTGCCCGAGAGCCGGGAACGTGGTCTGTCCGCTGTAGCCCCACAGGCTGCCGGCGTCGGCAAACACTGCGACCTTCAGCGGGAAGGACGGGGGAAGATAGGGGATGGGAGCTTGCAGCTCCGCGCTTGTCGCCCAGTATCTGCTGCCGCCGACGTTGTCCATCGTCGTTCCCGGCGTCAGGTCGCGTGGCCCGAAACCGTTCGGCGCGAAGCCGCGGACCAACTGCGGCCCGCCAAAGAAACCGCTCAGGAATGGCAACGACTGGCCACCCCAGGGCGTGACGTAGCCGCCCTGCAGGCGCGCCATCCCGACCACGTCGTTGGTGACCTCGTGATAATATTGGACGTCGCCGGTGGTCTTGAAGAAGTTCACGTCTCCGCCAAGCCCGGCCACGTCCTGCCTCAGCTCGGCGTGCACGCCGCTCGTCGGGTTCTTGTTGTTGTCGAGCGTATTGTAGGTCGTCGTGGTGCCGACCGCGGAGACCCATTGGGACCCATCGAGGACCGCCTGCTTGATCGGCAGGGACGCTTCGCCGTTGGCGTAGCAGCCGGGCGGCGGATTGCCGGGCGAGCAATCCGCCATGGCCGACGCGAGCGACAGGTTTTGATTGTAGAGGGAATAGCGCCACTGCTGGTTCACTTCGTCGGTCAGCGGCATGCCGGCGCTGATGCGGCCGCCATAGACCGCACTCCCATAGGACTGGTTGGAATTGACCGTCGTCTCCTTGCCGAACACGTCGACGCCGAGCGCGATGCGGCTCCCGAGCACATAGGGTTCCACCACGGCGAGATCGAACCCTTGCGTATATTGGCCGAAGGTCACCGAGGCTTTGACGCTCCGGCCGCTTCCCAGCAGGTTGCGTTCCCCGACATTGACCTCGCCGATGAGTCCGTCGACGGTCGAGTAGCCGCCGGAGATCGAGAATATGCCGGTCTGCTCCTCCGTCACGTCGACATTGAGCACGATGCGATCCGGCGCCGATCCCGGCTCGGTGGTGATCGTGACGCTCTTGAAATAATCGAGGTTTTCGAGCCGGCGCTTGCCGCGCTCGATGAAGGCCCGGTTGTAGGCGTCGCCTTCCGCGATCTCGAATTCCCGCCGGATCACGTAGTCGCGGGTCCTCGTGTTGCCGCGCACGTTGATGCGCTCGATATAGACGCGCGGGCCGTCCTCGATGACGTAGGTGACGTTGATGAGGTGACCCGCTTCGTCGCGGTCGACGTTCGGCCGCACCGCCGTGAACGGATGGCCGCGCTTCGATAGCGCGATCGTCATGTCGTCGACCGTCTTCTCGACGGCTCCGGCGCTGTACACCGCCCCGGAGGCCGACATGACGCGCGTGCGCAGGCCGGACGCGTCGACATCGGCGGCGGTCGAGCGCACGTCGACCGCGCCGAAGCGGAAGAGTGCGCCTTCGTCGATCGTGAAGCTGACGACGAAGCCCTTGCGGGCCGGATCGAACTCGGCCGTCGCGCCGACCACCCGCACGTCGGCATACCCGCGCTTGAGATAGAATCGCCGCAACAGGTCGCGATCGGCTTCGAGCCGATCGGGATCGTACAGATCGGTGCTCGAGAGAAAGCTCAGCAGGTTGGTCTCGGTCGTCTTGATTTCCTGCTTGAGGCGTTGACTGGAAAACGCGTGATTGCCCGAAAAGGTGATCTCCTTGACGGTGGCCTTTTCGCCTTCGGCAATCTCGAACACGAGGTTGACGCGGTCGTTCGGCAGCTCGATCACCTTCGGATCGACTTTGGCCG
>CAYVBN010000423.1:0-11272 GCA_964449645.1 uncultured Hyphomicrobiales bacterium | reverse complement strand
CTGGCGCAGAACGCCGCCGAGGGCGTCAAATATCAGCCCGGCTGGATCGTCGGCACCACCACGACCGTCAAGGTGTTCATCGACCTCTTCATCGGCGTGTGGGCGATCGTGCTCGGCTACATCTGGACCAACCATATCGAGCCGAGAAAGGACAAGGCGAGAGTCCGCGAGATCTGGGACCGGCTGCCGAAATTCGTTCTGGGCTTCGTGATCACGTTCATCGCCGGGTTGCTTCTCGTGCTCGCCACGCCGGCCACGGTCGCCGCCAAAGTGCCGGCCGCGATCGGGGAAGCCAACAGCTTCCGGCTGGTGTTCTTCATCCTGACGTTCTTCTCGATCGGGGTGCTGTCGAACTTCCGGCGGTTGTGGGCGGAAGGCTTCGGCAAGCTCGCCGGTGTCTATCTGCTGTGCCTGTTCGGCTTCGTCGTCTGGGTCGGACTGCTGATCTCGTGGCTGTTCTTCGCCGGCGTCAAGCCGCCGCTGGCGAGCTGAGGAGGCGTTGCAATGACCGATGTTCGCAACGAGCTGAACAACCAAGCCAATGAACCTTTGCTGCCGATCGAGAAGAAGCTGATCGGCTGGAGCCTCGGCATCGGCGTTGCGCTGCTGATCGTTCTGGCGGTCGTCAACCACTTGTTCCCGGCCGTTTAGCGCATGATCCGGCGACGGGTGAGCGGTTCATCGATGACCTCCTCCTGAGGAGTGCGAGGCGTTTCCCGCCAAGGATCATGTCTTAAAATGCTGAAGCGGGGCGACGATGCAAAGTAGCGCCGCCCCGCGTTTTGGTATCTTGGTGATCTGTATTCTTTGCCGATGTCGGTCAGACGCGTGCGGCCGCGGTCCATCGTCCGGGCCGGACGCCATACCGGAACCGGCGGAAGCGACTGTCAGAGGTCCATCCGCTTGCTGCACAGTCGGCGACCATGGCGTGATCACGCCTCAACGGAAGCGCGCGCGGCGCCGTTGCGCATGCGCCTATGATCCGCGCGGCTATTCTGTCGCCGCCGAGTGGATGGTCGTTGCGTGCACCCTATAGAGCTGGAAGCGCGCGCCTTCCTGCACCAGTGACAGGTGCGAGGGATCGGGGTTGTCGGCGCCCGGCTCGGTGAACAGCACGTAGACGTAGTCGAAGCGGTCCGGCCAGCGGTCCCAGTAATGGTGGCGCTGGTCGGGGGCCGGCTCGATCGACAGCCGGAGCTGCTCCAGCGACGGCGGCGTGCCGTCGTCGGTGTCGACGCGGTCGCGATAGGCGGGGCGCACGCGCAGGATCTGCTTGCCGACGACCGTGAACGCCGTGGTGACGAGCGACGAGCGCTCGATCATGGCGAGGCACGGCGCGTGCACGAGGCCGAGATCGCGCACGTCTTCGCCGGCGCCGAGGTCCGCATAGGCGACGAGCACCTTGGAGCCGCGGTCGATGTAGTGGACCGACTTGGCGAGTTCGACCGTCTGCGCCGACAGCCGGGTCCACATGGTCTGCACTTCGGTGACGCGCACGGCGAGCAGGGTGACCAGCACGGTGGCGAACACGCGGCAGACCGTCCGGCTCTGGAATTCGAGATGGGCGCAGGCAATGACCATGAAGGCGAGCGCGATCGGCAGCCGCTGATCGGCCATGTAGGTCTCGAACATCACGCGCGGCATGGCGAGATAGACGAGACCGCCGACGCCAAGCAGCATCCAGCCGAACTGATGCAGCTTCAGCACCCGCTGGCGCACCGCCCACACCACCGAGAGGACCACGATGGCGGTGAGCGCGAAGGCGACGTAATCGGAATAGACCTCGATCACGTACATGAGGCCGTCGACCTTGCCGCGCGGCTCCCAGAAGTTCTCGCCGCTCAGCGACCAGGTCGGGCTCGCCAGGAGGAGGGGAATCACCGGCAGGAACTGCACGCCGCAGGAGAAGAAATCGACGAGCTGCCGCCCGAGCGGCTTGCGGCGGCCGTTCCACAGCCGCAGAAGCTCGAACGCGAGCAGCCCGAGCCCGTAAACGCCGACCGCGAACAGATGGCAGAAGAAGAGCGCCACGACCATCGCGGTGAGCACCGCGTTGCGCAGGAACCAGTTGCGCTCGCGCAACGTCACCCAGATGGCGAGGCTCCACAGCACCAGCCCGATGCCGAAGATGTAGTTCATCACGCCGACGAGGAAGACGTTGTTGTAGAGGAGCGGGAAGGCGACGAGCGGCAGGGCCGACCAGCGGCCGTGGAGCGCGCGGTTGAGCGCGAGCGTCCCTGACATGATCAGGGTGAAGCAGGCGACCGTGTAGACCTGTCCCGCCAGATAGACGTTCATCACCCGCTCGAGCAGCGGGACGATGAGGTCCATCATCAGATTGGGGATGGCCGCCCACTCGATGCGATAGAAGCGCGACAGGTCGGGATCGGTCGTGGCGACCGAAATGACGTGCATGCGCGCCAGGTGATTGACGTAGTCGCTGAGCGGCGGGAGCGGATGCGAGAACAGCGGGACCGAAACCACGGCGCCGAGGACGAGAAACAGGACCGCGATCTCGCGCCCCGTGAAAGCGGCCGATCCGGTCGAGGACCATTCGGCCGCGGCGCGGCCGAGCACGTCCGAAAAGCGACGGTCGCGCTGTGCCTCAGCGACGGTCGCGTGCGGCCCGACGGCATCGAGCCGATCGTTGAGGCGCTGTCCCAATTTCGATAGTCCCCCTGAGCCAGTGAACGCGGCCAAATCGCGACTTCCGAGTGTTCTTCTTTGCTGGCCGTGCCTGAATTGTCGATGAACGAATTAGGGCGGAGCCTCCGCCGTTGCGTGTACCGGGGCGCGGTACAGCCCTAGGCTGTAGAAATGGGGTGAAGCAGGCGGCCGGAGCGACAAGATAACCTTAGGGAAGGAAGGCGAGGCACTTCGAACCAGCGCTTATCGCTGTGTTCCCCGCACGCGGTGCGGCGCGAAGCGGTGCATCGCAGACGCGGGGTCCAGGAGCCCGGGTGGGGAACGCGGTCCCGGATCAGCAGTGCGGTGCTTCGCATCGTGCTGCATCCGGGACACGAGGCTGAGTGCCCTGCAGCGTCTGCGCCCGTGTGGCCAATCCGACCCTTCGGTCACGCCACGCCGCGCATCTCACCGCCGGCCGGGGGCGGGATCGTCACGCCCTCGGCGGCGTATTCGTTGAGCTTGTTGCGCAGGGTGCGGATCGAAATCCCCAGGATGTTCGCCGCATGCGTCCGGTTTCCGAGACAGTGCTTCAGGGTCTCGAGAATGAGGTCGCGCTCGACGTCGGCGACCGTGCGCCCGACGAGGGCGCGCGTGACCTGCTCGGCCGCGAGCGCGGCATGCGCGACGGCGGGCGGCTTCTTCGCCTGATCGAGGCGTTCGCCGTCGGGCGAGAGGATCGCGTCCGGCCCGATCTCGTCTCCGGTCGCCAGCAGCACGGCGCGGTGAATCGTATTCTCGAGCTCGCGCACGTTGCCGGGCCAGCGGTTGAGCGTGAGCTGGCGCTTGGCCTCGGCGGAAATCGGCCGCACCGGCATTCCGTTCGCTTCGGCGTACATCTTGGCGAAATGCTGGGCGAGCTCCAGCACGTCGGCGGGGCGGTCGCGCAGCGGCGGGATCTTGAGGTTCACGACGTTGAGGCGGAACAGCAGGTCCTCGCGGAACGTCCCCTCGCGCACGGCTTCGCCGAGATTGCGGTTCGAGGTTGCGATGATGCGGATGTCGACCGGCACCGGGCGCGTACCGCCGACGCGATCGATCACGCGCTCCTGGATGGCGCGCAGCAGCTTCGCCTGCAGCCGCACGTCCATCTCGGAGATTTCATCGAGCAGCAGCGTGCCGCCCGAGGCCTCCTCGAACTTGCCGATGCGCCGCGCGATGGCGCCCGTGAAGGCGCCCTTCTCGTGGCCGAACAACTCCGATTCGAGCAGGGCCTCGGGACTGGCCGCGCAGTTCACCGAGATGAACGGAGCGCGCGCGCGGTTCGAGCGGGCGTGGACGTAGCGGGCGACCACTTCCTTTCCGGTCCCGGATTCCCCGGTGATGAGGACCGAGGCGTCCGACGGCGCGATCTGCTGCGCCAGCTTGATGACGTGCGCCATTGCGTCGTCGCGATAGACGAGCTCGCGCGTGTCGTCCGCGACCGCCGCGAGCACCGCGGCGATCATCTCCGGGTCGGGCGGCAGAGGAATGTATTCCTTGGCCCCCGCATGAATGGCCGCGACCGCCGCGCGCGCGTCGTTGCTGGTGCCGCAGGCAACGATCGGCACGTGGATGTGCTCGGCTTCGAGCCGCAGCACCAGATCGCGGATGTCGACGGCGACGTCCACCATCAGGAGATCGGCTCCGCGCCCGGCGCGCAGCACCCGCAGCGCCTGCTCGCCGTCGGCGGCGTGGGTGACCGCCGCGCCTTTGTCCATCGCGATCTTGGTCGCGGTGGTGAGCTGGCCTTTCAGGCTTCCGACGATCAGGAGACGCATGGCCTGGCCTCTTCGAGTCTGGAGGTGGTTCGGATGCGCGATACCGCGCCTGCGATTTTGCTGCGCGTGGCGGAATGGCCGCCTGCGAGGGCTTCAGGGCGCGCCGCGCGCAAGGGGTTCGGCCTGCGGGGCCGGACGGGAGAACTCGCCATCAGTTCCGCTCCGCCTTGATGATTTCCGTCATCGTCACTCCGAGCTTGTCCTCGACGAGGACCACTTCGCCGCGCGCGACGAGCCGGTTGTTGACATAGATATCGATCGCTTCGCCCACCTTGCGGTCGAGCTCGAGCACGGTGCCGGGCCCGAGCTTGAGGAGGTCGCCGACCTCCATGCGCGAGCGCCCGAGAATGGCCGAGATCTGCACCGGGACATCGAACACCGCTTCGAGGTCGGCGGCGCTCCGCGTGCCGCTTTCGTCTTCGGGCGCGGCCGGCTCGGCGACGATTGGCGCGTTGTCGCCCTCGAGATTGGGTAGCGGCATCTTGTTGTCGTCGTCTGCCATGTCGCCCTCCCGTTAGATCACGCGTCCGCCGCGCCGTTGCGGCGCACCGCGACATAGCGTTCGACCGCTTCCGCGATCGACCGCTCGGTCGCGGCCCGGTCGCGGTTGATGCCGCCGTCCGCCCATTCGATGCGGCAGTCGCCGAGCGCGACGTCCGGTTCGCCGAGCACCACCAGACGGCCCTCGAACCCGCGCGCGTGCGCGATCTCGTCGAGGCGTTCGCGCGCGGCCGCGTAGAGCCCCTCGTTGATGCGCACGACCACGTGCGGAGCGTTCACGAGTTCGCCGAAGCACTCGGTCACGAGCGCGGAAATCTCCGCGAAGGGCTCGCGCGCGATCAGGGCGGGCGCGAGCTTGCGCGCCACCGCGAGCGCGACGTCCACGGCTTCGGCCTCGAGCCTGTTCTCGATCGCCGACAACCCGCGTCCCAGGGTCTCGACCGCGGCGGCGATGCGCTCGAAGGCGGCGGCGACGCGGCGCTCCGCTTCGGTCCGGGCCTGCGCTTCTGCGGCCGAGACCCCGTTGCGGTACCCCCGCGCCTCGGCCTCGGCCACCGCGGCTTCGTGCAGCGCGGCCGGAACGGTCCGCTCCTCCGGCTTGGGGCCGGGGCCGAAATCGACGTTGAACAGGAACTTCGCCGGCGCCGTCATCGTGCCGTTCCCCGTCGCCGTGCGATGTGACATCCGTCCATGAAGGCCTCTAGTAGACCAGCTCTTCGTCGCCGCGGTTCTTGGCGATCATCAGTTCGCCCTTGGCGGCGAGATCCTTGACGAGATTGACCAGCAGCGACTGCGCCTCGTCGACGTCGCGCAGCCGCACCGGTCCCATCGCCTGCATGTCGTCGAGCAGCATCTTGGCGGCGCGGCTCGACATGTTGTTGAAGAAGAACTGGCGCACGGCCTCCGAGGCGCCCTTGAGGGCGACCGCGAGCTTCTCCTTGTCGATGTGCCGCATCATCGTCTGCGCCGAGGCGGCGTCGAGCTTCACCAGGTCGTCGAAGGTGAACATCAGGTTCTTGATGCGCTCCGCGCTCTCGCGGTTCGCCTCCTCGAGCGCGGTCATGAAGCGCGTCTCGGTCTGCCGGTCGAAGTTGTTGAAGATCTCCGCCATGACCTCGTGGGCATCGCGGCGGCGCGTCTGCGACAGGTTCGACATGAACTCGGTGCGCAGCGTGTTCTCGACCCGCTCGATCACCTCCTTCTGCACCGCCTCCATCTTCAGCATGCGGTTGACGACGTCGAGCGCGAGTTCCTCGGGAAGGATCGCGAGCACGCGCGCAGCGTGCTCCGGCCGCAGCTTCGACAGCACGACGGCGACCGTCTGCGGGTACTCGTTCTTCAGATAGTTGGCGAGCACCTGCTCCTGAACGTTGGACAGCTTCTCCCACATGTTGCGGCCGGCCGGGCCGCGGATCTCGTCCATGATGCCGCTGACCCGTTCGGGCGGCAGGTACTGGTGCAGCAGGCGCTCGGTGGCATCGAAATTGCCCATCAGGGCGCCCGACGCCGACATGCGCGAGACGAATTCCAGCAGGAGGTTCTCGACCGTATCCGCCTGGATGGTGCCGAGCTGGGACATCACGATCGAGAGCTGCCGCAGCTCGTCGTCGTCGAGCAGGCTCCATACTTTCCCGCCGTACTGCTCTCCGAGCGCGAGCATCAGCACGGCGGCGCGCTCCGGTCCGCTGAGGGGCCGCGACTTCTCCGTGCTTTGCGCCTGGCGGCTTGCCAGCGTCGCCACGATGCTGGCGATGTCGTGCGTCTGGTTGGCCGGAGTGGGTGCGCTCATGGGGTTCGTTGCGTTCGACGATCAGGCCGCCTCGTGCAGCCATTGCCGCAGGATGGACACGGTCTCGTTTGGATTGGTGTCGGCGAGCTCGCCCACTTTCTGCACCGACTGGGCATGCACCTGGCCCTGCACCTGGGCGATGTCGATCATCTTGGCGGTCTGGCTCGGAACCGCCTTGATCGGCTCGTCGGGGACTTCCGCTTCCGGAGCCGGCAGGGCGGGGGCGCGCGGTTCATCGGGCGTCACGATCCGGCGGACCAGCGGCCGCACCACGATCAGCAGCACCACGAGCCCGAGCAGGCCCATGACGATGAGCTCGATGCCGCGCATGATGTCGTCTTTGGTGAACTGCAGGTAGGCGAGGAGACCCGTCGGCCCGTCGGTCGTGGCGCTCGGCGCTTCGGCGAAGCGCAGGTTGACGACCTCGACCTGGTCGCCGCGCTTCTGATCGAAGCCGATCGCGGTGCGCACGAGCGCGGCAATGCGCTCGATCTCCTCCTTGGAGCGTTCCTGATAGACGACCTCATTCTTGTCGTTCTTGGTGTAGGTGCCGTCGACCAGGACCGCGACGGAAATGCGGTTGATCCGCCCGCCCTCCGTGACCTCGGTCTTGGTCGTGCGGGAAATCTCGTAGTTGACGATCTCCTCCGACTTCTTGGTCTGCTCGCGCGGAGGGATGGTCGGCGTGTTCTGGTTGGTGCCCGGCAGCTCGTTGCCGACCGTCACCTGGCCCTGGTTGTCGTTGGTGGCCGACTGCTCCTCGCGGTTCTGGCTCGAGCGCACGACCCGGCCTTCGGGATCGAAGCGGTCGGAGGTCTGGGTGGTGCGGTTGAAGTCGAATTCGGCGGTCAGTTGCACGCGCGCGCGTCCCGGTCCGACGACCGAGGACACCAGCGCCTCGATCCGCTCGCGCAGCCTCCGTTCGTAGGCGATCTGCCGCTCGTCGGCGCTGACTCCCCCGACCCCGTTCGGGTCCTCCTCGGCGCCGTCGGCGAGCAGCCGGCCGGTCTCGTCGACGATCGACACGCGCTGGGGCTTGAGGCCGCTCACCGCCGAGGCGACGAGATGACGGATGGCGCGGACCTGCGCCGCTTCGAGTGACCCGCGCACCTTGAGCACGATGGAGGCGGAGGGCTCGATCTTCTCGCGCGAGAACAGCGGACGTTCCGGCAGTACGAGATGGACGCGCGCGGCGTCCACCCGATCGATCGCCTTGATGGTGCGGGCGAGCTCGCCTTCGAGCGCGCGCAGGTGGTTGATGTTCTGCACGAAGCTCGTGGCGCCGAGCGCGTCGGACTTGTCGAAGATCTCGTAACCGACATTGCCGCCCTTGGGCAGGCCGCTCTCGGCGAGCTTCATGCGCAAGCGCGGCACGCTGTCCTTGGGAACCAGAATGACGGCGCCGTCGTCCTTGATCTGATAGGTGATGCCCTGACGGTCGAGGTCCTTGACGATGGCGGCGGAGTCCTCGAGCGAGAGATCGGTGAACAGCGGCGTCATCTGCGGGGCTGTGACGCGCAGAATGAGAAAAGCGAAGAACCCGATAAGCGTGGCCGCGACGGCCCCCATGGCGGCGAGACGCGTCGGCCCCAACGCTTTCACGAAATCGATCAGACCTTGCACCGGGTCGGCCCTCGAACCTGCGAAGCGCACGCTGCGCCGGACTGGGCAAGTTTTGCCGGGTGCTTGGTTTCCATTTGGTTAATGCCGCGCGCCGGAGGCGTCTGCATGCGGCAAGAAACAGGAGCGCAAATAGCATCGCGCCGGCCTCGGGGCCGGCGAGAGAAGGAAAGCGCGGAAAGCGGCGGTTACTGCCGGTACTGCTGGATGCGCGTCGTGCGCAGGCCGGCAAGGCCGTGGCGGTCGATGGAGTATTGCCAGGAGAGAAATTCTTCGACCGTCAGCGTATAGCGGCTGCACGCTTCCTCGAGCGACAACAGGCCGCCGCGCACGGCCGCCACGACCTCGGCTTTGCGGCGGATGACCCACCGCTTGGTGCCGGGTGCAGGCAGGTCCGCGATCGTGAGCGGACTACCGTCGGGCCCGATGACGTACTTCACCCTCGGGCGGATAGGGTCGGTCATAGATGAACTCACGCACTGAACAATCGACCGCGTGACGCTACCAGTGCCCGCTTAAGATTTGCCTAAGCGCCCGTGGAAATTGACCAATATCCGCTCGGGGCCAGCCCCCGGAGGCGGCCTGGGGTCTGAAATGTCGAGGGAAAAGCGCCCGGCGGAGGGTCCTGAAGGGCGCAACCCCGGCGTCCCGCGCATGATCCGGCGACGTGGCGGCGGTCCGCCGGGCGCCAATCGGTTAACTCAGGGGAGCGCGATCGGGCGCGAAACCGGTCTCTCCCCCTGGCAGATCGCGCGCTACGACGACAGCCCGGGCCGGGTGATCCGCTTGATCTGGCTCGGCGTGAAATTCTGGCCGCCGATCGACAGCACGGGCGGGTTCTGGGACAGATCGACGGAATCGACCACGCCCTCGACCTGGGTCGAGACGGCGACCGGCTGGCCGCTGGCGTCGGTCGCGGTGACCGATATGCTGTAGTTGCCGTCCGGCCACTGGGTGCCGTCATTGCCTATGCCGTCCCAGACGAAATTCTGCTCGCCGGCCTGCATGGTATAGCTTCCCGAGTAGACGGTCTGTCCGGTGGAGTCGGTGATGTTGACCGTCGCGCTCGCCGCCTTCGGCACCGAGAAGGTCCAGGTCGCCTGCGAATTGGTGAGCTGCGTCGTCGACCCGTCGACCGCGACCGTCGCCCCCAGATAGCCGACGGCGACCGTCGCGGTGGCGGCCTGCTCGAGCGACACCAGGTCCGAGAGGTGCTGGTTCATGTTGATCTGTTGCTCGACCGAGGCGAACTGGACGAGCTGCTGCGTGAACTGGTTGGTGTCGAGCGGGTCGAGCGGGTTCTGGTTCTGAAGCTGGGTCGTGAGCAGCTGCAGGAACGTATTGAAGTTCCCGGCGATCGTGCCGGCGGCGCTGTCCGACGTCGAGCTCGACGAGGAGTTCGTCGAGCTCGTGTTCGAGGTCGACGCCGTTGTGTTGACGTTGAGGAAGGAGAACGGTGTCGTGCTGGTCGCGTCGGTCATGGCTCGCTCCTTCACACGCGAATGTCGACGCCGGCGGTGCCGCCGAGCAGGCGGCCGTAGCCGCGCACGGCTTCGACCGGCGTCAGGTCTTCGTCGGGCAGCACGATCCGGCTCGTATCGGCCGGCGTGTCATTGCGGCCCTGGTTCTGGCCGGAGAAGGACTGGTCACGCAGCGAGAACTGCATGCCGCCATCTCCCGTCTTGAATCCCGCCTGCTGCAGCGCGCGTTCGAGCTGAGGCGCGTCGCGGCGCAGCAGATCGAGCGTCTCCTGCTTGTCGACCACGAGACGCGACGACACCTTGCCGTCGCGGTCGACGTCGAGGCGCACGTCGACCCGTCCAAGATCCGGCGGATCGAGGCGGATCTCGAAGCGGTTGCGCCCGGCCTGGAATCGCGCCGCGATGTCGACCGCGAGGCCCGAGACCGGCACGGCGGCGAGACCCGCCATGGCGCTCGGATCGGGCGCCGGATTCCCAGCAGGCACAGCCGATTGCGGGGTCGCGCTCTGCACCGAGGTGGGAGCGGGGGTCTGCACCGCGTCGTGGGCGTGCAGGAGCGGGACGTTGGACGGAGCGTTGCCCGGAGCCGCCGCGGACTCCGTGTGGCCCGTCGTGAGCGTCTGCTGCGCGGCGTGCTTCACCGCCTCGTTGCTGCCGACATGCGCCGGTCCGTGCCCGTCCTCGGAGGTCTCCTCGGCGTGCTCGCCGGTCGAAGCCTTCGCCAGGGCCGGATCCGGCGTCGCGGCCGGCGCGGCATCGGCCGGCGTCGCGGACGGGGCCGCGGATTTACCGTCGGAGTTCGCCGCCTGGGCCTTCTGGCCGGAGCGTGCCGCCGCGGTGCCGGGCAAGACGGGTTCGTTGCTCTTCTGCGGCTGCGTCCCGGGCGCAACCGATGTGGGATCCGCGGCCGTCGATGCGTCGGTCTCGGCTGAGGCGTCCGCCTGTTCGACCGTCTGCGGCGCGACGGCTTTTTTCTGCGCCGCAGCCGCGTCGACGGTCGGCGCTTCGCCATCGGTCGAGATGTCGTCCGGTTCGCCGTCCGCCGTGACGAGCGCCGGCGAGGGGACGGCAGGTGTCACGGACGGACCCGGGGCGGCGCCGGCGGCCGCGGCCGCCTCGACGGCAGCGGGCGAAACAGGCGGGGCGTCGGTTGACGCCGGGGTGACCACGATGGCGAGCATCGGAACGGCGGGCGGAGTCGGTGCCGCAGTTGCAGATTGCGCCGCCAAGGCTGCCGCGTCGTCGTCTGCTTTCTTGCCCGGGTCGGCATCGGTCTTGCCCGAATCGGTCCCCGGCTTCTGGGCGGTGCCGTCTCCGGCGGCGCTCGGATCCGGAATGTTGGCGGCTTCCTCGGCGACGACGGCCGAGTCGTCGGTGGACGCCTGATCCGGCGAGCTGCGATCCGTCGTGGGTGTCGAGGACGGATCGGACGGCCG
>CAYVBN010000422.1:0-2152 GCA_964449645.1 uncultured Hyphomicrobiales bacterium | reverse complement strand
GCCGGATGCCTTCCGCGAAGGCAGCGAGGCGCTCGTAGGATGGTGCGCCGAGCCAGCGCAGCGCGAGCGCGACTTCGCGCTCCGGGTCGACATCGAACGCCGTCATGTGGCTGCGGATCGCCTTCGCCACCTCGTCCGGATCGATCACCTCGGTGCAGGTGTAGGCGGGCTGCAGCACCTGCAGATTGCGCCGCGGCAGCAGCTTGCCCGGATTGGAGACGTAGCTCGTGTTTCCGCTGAGCTGGACGCTGTATTCGGAGGCGCCGAGCGCGGTCGCCCGGATGCAGGCGCCCGCCGGCAACAGCGGCCACGGCAGCGCGCCCGTGTCGATCCGCTTGCGCACCGCACGGCCGAGCCGCCGCCCCATGTCGCCGAAGTCGCGATCCTCCCGGCCGTACACGTATTCGGCCACGCCGCCCGAGAACATGATCCCGTCGATGCGCCCGAAATCCTCGATCGGGTCGGTGAGATAGAGATGCGCGATGTCGTGCGGCATCGGCCGGCTGCGGATCGCCGCAACGAGCGCGTCGGCCATCACCTCCGCGACCTTGTCCATGTCCTCGGCAGAGGCGACGTCGCCGCGCTGCCAGGCGAAGCCGGCGCGCTCGGCATGGTGCCGGCCGGCGGGATCGAGGCGCACGATCTTGCGCGTGTCGTCGACGACCTGCAGCCGACCGCCGACATGGAAGGCCGCGGTCGCGATCACGCGCCCGTTCTCGACGAGACCGAGCTTGGTCGTGCCGCCGCCGATGTCGATGTTGAGGATGCGCTTTCCCTCGTCGCTCGAGACGCGCGCGGCGCCCGACCCGTAGGCCGCCAGCATCGCCTCCATGTGATGGCCCGCGGTGGCGCAGACCAGCTCGCCGCCCTGCTCCGAGAGGATCGCCGCGATCCCGCGCGCATTCTCGCGCCGCAGCGCTTCGCCCGTCAGGATCACGACGCCGGTGTCGATCTCTTTCGGGCTGACGCCCGCGGCTGCGTAGGCTTGGTCGATGATGGCGCCGAGGCCGGCGTCGTCGATCCGCTCCTCGCTCTGATAGGGCGTGAGCGCCACCGGAGATTCGAACAGCGTCTCGCGCGAGACCACGAAGTAGCGGCTCGAGAGGTCTTCGCCGAGCCGGCGCAGGTTGATGCGCGAGAAGATGACCTGCGTGCCCGAGGAGCCGATGTCGATGCCGACGCTCGTCAGGCTCACGTGGTCCTGGATCCAGATCGGGTTTTCCTCGAGCGGCCCGTCATCCGGGAAATCGTGGTCGTGATCGGCATAGCCGTCATGCGTGTGGGCCAGATCGAGACCGTAAACGTGGTCTTCCAGGGTATGGCCGCTCTTCTCCTTCGGATCACCGGCACCAGGCATCAGGGTCTCCTTGCTGGAGCATGACCCCGAACGGTCGATACCGATTTCCGGACAAGATCATGCTCGTACCAAAGACAACGAGCGGAGCGGGGATTCGGCGCGAATCCATGCCCGCCCCGAGGCCGCAAAGCGCGTGCTGCCGGCCTCGGGCCGAGGCACGCCGCAGCCGAAAACGCGGTTGCGCCGAAGTCCGGACCCCCGGGGGCCAGCAATTCACTTGAATTCGCGGCTCGATCATACGTATTAGGAACATCGTATTACTTGGGTCCTGCAGCGAGGTCTATCCATGAATCGAATCCTTCTCCGTCTGTCGGCCGTCGCAATGGCCATGTTTCCGACGATCGCCTCGGCTCATCCGGGTCTCGGCCCGCACCAGGACTTCGTCCACGGGTTCATGCATCCGCTCAGCGGTCTCGACCACATCCTGACCATGGTGGCGGTCGGCCTCATCGCCGCCCATCTGGGTGGCCGCGCCATGGTGCTCGTGCCGGCAGCATTCGTCGGTGCGATGAGCCTTGCGGGCCTCGCCGGCATGGCGGGCATCAACCTTCCCTTTGTGGAGATCGGGATCGCGCTCTCGGTCATCGTGCTGGGCGCCGCCGTCGCGCTGCGCGTGCAGCTCCCGCTCGTCGCCACGATGGCCATCGTGGGCTTCTTCGCGATCTTCCACGGCCACGCGCACGGCACGGAAATGCCGGCGACGGCCTCCGGCCTCCTCTATGGCAGCGGATTCGTCCTTGCCACGGCCCTGCTCCACGCGGTCGGCATCGGCCTCGGCCTGCTGGTCGGGTTGGC
>CAYVBN010000421.1:0-3355 GCA_964449645.1 uncultured Hyphomicrobiales bacterium | reverse complement strand
CGCCGGACAATTCGGTCGGATAATGCTGCTCGAAGCCGCGCAGGCCGACCCGGCCGATCAACTCGTGCGAGCGCCTGGCCCGCTCCTCCTTCGGCACGCCGCGCAGCTCGAGCGCAAGCTCTACATTGGCCTGGAGCGTGCGCCACGGCAGTAGATTGTCATCCTGGGTGATGTAGCCGACGGACGTGTTGATGCGGTCGACCGGTACGCCCTTGCAGATGACCTGGCCCTCAGTCGGCTTCACCAATCCGGCAAGCATGTTGAGCAGGGTGGACTTGCCGCAGCCGCTCGGACCGACGATGGAGCAGAATTCGCCGGCGCCGAACGCGATGGAAATGTTCTCGACCGCGAGCTTGGCGCTTTTGCTCCCCCCGCTCACGAAAGCCAGATAGACGTCGGAGAATTGCGCGACGGTCTGATGGGAGTGCTGACAGGGGGCGCCGGACACGTCGGCTTCCACCAGCGACAAGGGGTGCTGCGTCATGCCCATGGCGTCCAACTCGCGGGAACGCGGCGACCAAGGCGACGTACGCGGACGTGAAATCGCAGGCGGGTTCGGCGCCGCTGTTGCATCTTGTCCTCCCCTTCCCCTCGCATCGGCGCTCGTCAGTCCATGAACCGGCCGCCGGACAGGTTCAGCGTCTCGCCCGTGATGTAACCGGCTTGTTCCGAAGCGAGAAACAGAACGGCATGCGCGGCTTCCGAAGGCCGCCCGAAACGGCCGACCGGGATGCCGCGGGCGATCTCCGCACGGCGAGCTTCCGGATGATGCGCGACTTGCGGCTCGAATAACGCGGTTGCGATGGCATTCACCGTCACGCCGGTCTGGCCGAGTTCTGCTGCGAGTACGCGTGATAACGTAATCAATCCGCCCTTCGCTGCGGCATATGGTCCGACGTGCTGGTGGACCCCGGTCTTACCCGACATGGAGCAGAGCGTAATGATGCGTCCCCGGCCACGCGCCGCCATCCGGTGGGCCGCCTCCTGCATCAGCAATGCGAACCAGACGAGCTCCTGCTCGATCACCTTGCGCAGCTCGTCCGCAGGCACATCGAGGAACTTCGCCGTGGCCACGGGTTTCGCGGCGAGCACGAGGATGTCGAGCGGGCCGGCGGCCGCCTCGGCCGCGTCGAATGCCTCCGTGAGGCCGGACGCTACGCCATAGTCCAGCGCGACCGTGATGCAGTCCGCGCGAGCCGCGCCTGCGTCGACCACGACGGTGGCGTCGGCCTGCCGGAACGCATCCACGATCGCCGCCCCGAGACCGGTGCCGGCGCCGACGACCATCACGGTCCGCTGCCCGAATTCACTCACTGCCACGGCCACTCCGGGATGTTGCGCATCTGGCGATCGTCCGGCCCGCTTCGTCTCAGATGATGAACGTCAGATTACTCTGCGGCATGTCGCGATCGAGCAGAAGCATCTTCTTCATGGCGATCTTGAGTTCGCCGCCGACCTGGCGCAGGTCGTGATGCGCAATCGCGACCAGCGGGCGGGTCCGACCCAGCCCGATTTGCGTGAAGTCGCCGGTCCGCACTTCATAGATGACCTGCGACGACCGGACCTTGACCATGTCGGGGGAGCTTTCCTCGATCTCGACGTTGCTGACGAGATGCATGGTCCGCGACCGCGGGTTCTGGGCCGGGAAGGGCAGGCGCAGGAGATGGTGAACGCGCTCTTCGCGGCGCATGGCGTCGTCGTATACGAGCGCGGCCTGTCCGGACGGGGGCGCATCGGCCTCGACGGGAATCCAGTAAAGGCCGTCAGGGGTAAATAGCTCGAGCCATTCGGTGAGCTTCAGATCGTCGAGCAGGCGCGCCTCGCGATAGAGGAACGCCTCGACCTGTCTCAGCGACGGAGCGGCGAGAGCGGCGTCCATCATGCCGCCTCCCCACTACCGAGAACCGCCTGCCGCCATTGGCGCCAGAACGCCCGATGACCGGTCTCGCTCGAAGGCATTCCCTCGATATCGCCGTCGTCGAACATGACCTCCTTGTGCATGCCGCGTTCGAGGATCAGCCACTCGACCGCGCTCGCTTCCATGCCCTGCTGGTTGACCGCGAAGATCTCGATGTCATCCGGCATGCCGTGGCCTGCCGGTCCGTAGAAGCGCTCCTGGCTACGCAGCATTCCCTCGTTGAAGGCCGGTGGCGCGCCCTTGAGGTCGTAGAGATAGATCCGGACCTCGGTCAGGTTGGGGGCGATCGGCCGCCAGGTGCGGATCTGGTTATGAATCATGCCGAGATTGGGGAAGATGCAGGCCGCGTTGCTGCCGAACACCCAGCGGAACTCTTCATCGCCGTAGCGGTCGTGAATCGCCCGGTAGTAGTCGGCGAATTCGCCCTCGAGCATGTCTTCGACGTTCAAAGCCGGCTTCTGGTTGACGATGTGCCCCTGCCGGCAGCCCCAGACGGTGCCGCGTGTGCGGATCTTCTTCATCTCGTTGGCCGAGCCGCCCCGGTGAACGCCGAAATCCCCGGTGCTGTCGCCGTACTTCTGCTGCAGCTTCACGAACGCCTGATGCGTGTACATGAAGTGGTAGCCGTCGATGATGTTCTCGGCGTGAAATTTCCAGTTGCCCTCGTAGTTGCCGACATAAGGCCGCGAATGGACGACAATCTCGCCCTCGGGCGATTGATTGAGCTTGCGGTCGATCAGGATCTTGGCGCGGCCGAGATAGTCGGTGAGCGGCGCGATCTCTTTGTTGAAGCTCGCAAAGATGAAGCCGCGATAGATTTCCACGCGCGGCAGGCGGAACAGTCCCTCCGGCGCTTCGAAGTGCTCGGAGTAACCGCTCGCATCCTCGCGGCCCGCGATGGCGGTCAGCCGGCCATCGGGGGCGTAGCTCCAGGCATGATACGGGCAGGTGAAGGACTTCGCGTTGCCGTGCGATTCCCGACAGACAGCCGCGCCGCGATGGACGCAGCGGTTGAGCAACACGTTGACCTTGCCGTCCAGCCCACGGGTGACGAGCACCGGCTGCGTGCCGATATGGCTGGTGCGAAAATCGCCTGGCGTGGCGATCTCGCTTTCGTGCGCCACATAGCACCACGTCTTCATGAAGATGTGCTTGTATTCGAGCGCGAGGACGTCCGGGTCCGTATAGGCGCGGGTGTGGACGCGAAAGACGTGCGGCCGCTCGCGCACGAGTTCGTCGCCGGCCGGCGAGGATGCGGACACGGCTTGCGGCAGGCTAGCGTTGAGGTTCATGCGGGGCATGGTCCTGATCAGTGGTCTTGCAGGTCAGACAGGAGACGAGCGGGTCGAGGGGCGGCGGGGGCCACAGCGCGGCGACCCCAACGGCCCGTTGCGCGACGCCCGGCCCCCCCCCACCACGCGCGCGGGGGGGGGGGGG
>CAYVBN010000420.1:0-2830 GCA_964449645.1 uncultured Hyphomicrobiales bacterium | reverse complement strand
GCTGATTGAGCGGCCAGCAACACCTCCATGCCGGAGCACTCAGCCCATTGTGTGATTTTCGATCAAATCCAGGATAACTTCTATATTGGCGGCGCCGGCTTCAATCCCTACGACAAGCTGCTTCTCTACGTGAGCGAAGATCTTGCGGGTCAGGAAAGCCCGCCCATCGATTCATTCTCCTCTGAACTCGATGCCCTGCGCCGCGGGCGATCCGAAACATCCGCCAACTGAAGGGGCGATTTTATCTGGCTGATACGTTCCACTTTTGAGGCAACGCGCAACACAGGTCACGTCGGCACCATAGCGGTGTCAGCTCCCCTTGTAGGTCATCACGCGTCCCCACGTGCTCTTCGTGCCCCAGATTCCGGCGCGGAGACACTCGAGCTGCACGATCTGGCTGTGGTCGACGAAGAGATTGACGTCGACGCCGTAGTTCTTGACGTACCATTCGAAGACGGGCGGATCCGCCGCTTCGAACATCGTCTTCTCCGGGCCGAGCGCGTTGATGATCTGCGCCACCGCATCCGTCCGCCAGGTCTCGACATTCTCCGTGATGCCTTCGGACTCGATCATGATCATGTAGGCGCCGCCGTCGAGGCACGCCTTGGCGCGATCGATCACCCATTGCGCGTCGCGCGTGCCTTCGGCTGCCAGTTCCGCAACCGGCGTTGCGCCGCCCGCGCCGAATTGAATGCCCAGTTCTGGCTTCGCCTTCAGCCCGGTCTTCGTCACCGTTTCGACCAGACGCAGCAAGTCGTCGGTCGGAAGGCTGATGAAGCCGGACGAGAGCTCGATCACGTCGAAGCCGAGAGCCTTGGCTTCGTGGATGTATTTCTTCGCGGCTTCGGAGCCATATCTCAGCACGTGCTCGATCCATCCGCCGGTCGAGACATAGACTCCATATCGATGCGCCAGCTCGTTCATCTCCTTGACCTTGTCGGCCGGCATCAGGGCGAATGATCCGCCGGCGAATTTCAGCCCGTCGACATAGGGATGCATCGTGTCGAGGATGTCCTCGAGATAACGCCGTCCCATGACGGCGTAATACGGCCCGCGGATCTCGGTCATGCCTCGCGCACGTGGCTTGGCCGGCCGCTCGTTGATGGGGATGAACGGAAAAGCGCGCTCGCTCATGTCGGAACCTCCTGTCGGATGTGCCGCCCGCCGAGGTTCGCAACGGGTTGCCTCGGCCCGCCGACTACGACGGGCCTTTTCTCGGAACGTCGGCCAGCAGCCGCGTGACGTCCCGTACTTTCATTCGGTCGAGCCGGGCCACGGCCTCGATGATGGCCTCTTCGCCCTCGGGACTTGCGTGCCCAACGACGAGGCGGCGGAACTTCGCCGCGATGGTCGCCCAGGACATCGGTCGGGTATGGAAGCCTTCATAGTCCTGCTTCTCGATCTCGTCATGCGCGCCGCCATGCAGCGTGATCCTCACACGGCACGCCATCTCGCCGGGAAAGCGCGCCGAAAAGCCGGGATCGGGCCTGACCGCCACGCGATGGAGAAGGCTCTGGACGTCGGAGGCCAAAATACGCTGCGGCGCGTACTGGGCCGGCATCACCTCGCCGTCGCACAGCGCAACGGCCATCATGTACTGGAGGCTGTGGTCCGCCTGCTCTTTGGTCCGGACGATCGTCTTGTCGCCTTCCTCGCCGCCTCCGATGATCTTGTGCGCGACATCGAAGATGTCGATCTCGACCCGCTCCACCGCATCGCCGCTGAATCCGTGGCGCTGTTTCAGTTCCAGCGCCCCCTCGATCGCCGACTGCGCGTGAATCTCGGCGTTGTATTTCTTAACGATCGTTCGGCTGACGCGTTCCAGGTCCTCGCTCGCCCAATCGATCCGATAAGGGCCGCTGACGCTCTCCATGAATCCCTTGTTGCCGTCGAAGACCTCCGGCGGGCCGGTGATGCCCCGCATGGCGAGGAAAGCCGCATGCGTGCCGACGAACGCCGTGTTGGGATAGGCAAGGCCCTTCCATTGGGACAGCGTGCCCGTGCGCGTGACGCGCAGAGCGATGTTGCCGACACCGCTCAGCGCAATGGCATTCGCCGTGCGTGCGGCATCGAGACCGAGTGCTTTCGCCACACCCGCTCCCACCGCATAGGCGCCTTGTGTCGTGTGATCGAAGCCGCGGTCGCGAACGGGCGCCTCGTCGCTCAGCCGCGCCTGCACCTGATAGGCGACCGCCAGGGCAGTCAGGAAAGTTTCGCCGTCGGCGTCAGCATACTCGGCCGCCGCGAGCACAGCCGCGAGGTTGTCGCTCGGATGGCAGGTCTCCCCCTTGGCCAGATAGCTGTCCATGAAGTCGAGATAACGGACCAACGCACCGTTATAAAAAGCCGCCCGGTCGGGAGCCGTCATGCCGCCGCCGATCAGGCTGCAGAGCGGATTGCCGCCGAAGTCATCGAGCTGCGCGCGGATCGCGGCCATCGGCGCTGCGTCGAGCGCCCCGATGGCGCATCCGAGCGTGTCCAGAACACGGATCTTGAGCTGCTCGCGGGCGGCCGTGGACAAGGCGCCGTAGTCCGCCCGGATCACGAATGCAGCGAGATTCTCGAGCTCGGTCATCGCATCGCCTGTCGTCGGTGCGTTTCGTTTCAAGATCAGCCGGCGCTGCGCACCGCGGCCGATATTGCGGCGCGTCCGCCGGTTAGCCGAACCGTTCGGGCCGATACGGCGCCGGGTCGCAGAACGGCGTCTCGCCCTGCATCATCTCAGCGATCAGCCGTCCGGTCGCCGGGCCGAGCGTCAAGCCCCAATGGGCATGCCCATAGGCGAGCCAAAGACCCGGGTGGCCGGGCGCGCGGGGGCGCCCCCCCCCGG
>CAYVBN010000419.1:0-5731 GCA_964449645.1 uncultured Hyphomicrobiales bacterium | reverse complement strand
CTGCCACAACCTGCTGCCGGAGGTGGGCGACTCGATCATCGAATATGCGACCGACACCACGCGCACGATCGCGAGCCTGGTGCTGTCGCGCACCACCCAGCGCTGCAAGGATATCAGCTTCATCTTCTCGCACGGCGGCGGAACGATGCCGTTCATCGCCGAACGGTTTCTGCGGCTGCCGAAATCGGACAAGAAGCGCTACGGGTCGTGGAGCGAGGCCGAGATCCTCGCCGAGCTCAAGCGTCTCCACTACGACACCGCGCAGGCCTCGCACCCGACCGCGATGGCTGCGCTCACCCGGCTGATCCCGGTGTCGCAGATCGTCTTCGGCACCGATTACCCGTATCGCAAGGCGACGGATTACGTGGCGGCGCTCGGCGGTCTGTTCGGGCCGGACGACCTCAAAGCGATCGATCGCGAGAACGCGCTGCGGCTCCTGCCGCGACTCAAGTCCGCCTGAGAGCAGTCAGGGCGCGGATGCCGCCGGCAGGATGCCGTCGGCGCAGACCCGACCGGCAGGCCGGCCGGGCTTCGTCACGCCCGCAGCAGCCGCGGCGGCAAGAGCCGAAGCGCGGTCACTTGTATTCGCCGAGCGCCTTCACGGCGGCCTGCGCGTAGCTCATGTCGATCAGCTTTCTGACGTCGATGGGCTTACGGACGAGATTCTGATTCACGTAGAATTTCTGGAATGCGTCCATGGCCTCGACGGTCACGCGCTGGTCCGGATCGAGGCCGGGCGGGAAGCTGCTGGCGATGATCTTGCGATCGACCTTGGTGCGGGCCGCCAGAATGTCGATCACCTTGTCCTTGTTGACGTCCTTGCGGAAGGCGTCGTTGTAAGCCCGCACGCCGCGCATGTATGCGCGCATGAACGCCTCGCCCGTCTTGCGATCCTTGACGAGGCTCTCGCCGAACACGACCGGTGTCACCACCGCATAGCCGCCGGGCGCCGCCTTGGTGAGATCGGATATCTGTTCGGCGATGTTGCTCTGGATGGCCTGCGAAAGGAACGGCTCGAGAATGAGCCCCGCGTCGATGGCACCGCTGCCGAGGCTCGCGATCATGGTCGACTGGGAGAGCTCGACGACGTCGACGTCGCTGAGCTTGAGGCCGTGGCGCAGGAGCTCCTGCTCGAGGAGATAGTACGTGATCGCTCCCTTGGTATTGAGGGCGATCTTCTTGCCCTTCAGGGCTGCGAACGTCGCGGCTTCGCTGCCCTTGGAGAAGCCTTTGCGGGCGGCGAGGCGGACGCCGGAGAAACCGTTGCCGAGGCTCTGCTTGTCGCCGACGACGTGGAGCAGGATGCCCTGGTCGACGGCCGCGAACAGGCCCGGCGTCACGGAAATGCCGGCGGCGTCGAGCTGACCGGTCGCGAGCGAGGTGATCAGCGTCGGCGGGTCGGTCATGACGATGAGGTGGAGATCGATGCCCTCGTCCTTGAAGTAACCGAACTCGTCCGCGAGATAGAGGCCCGCATTGGACGTCGCGACCTGCGTGCCGAAGCGGACCGGCGTCAGCTTGCCGGCCGCCGCGCCGCCGAGCGCCGCGAGCATCGAAACGAGCGCCAACGCGACGGCAATCGTCGCCTTGCGTACCGACCAGCAGATATGGGCCATGACGTCCCTCCCTCCCTTGTGCCTGCCTGGTTGTCGGCGGCCGAATTCATTTTCTTCTTCATTGAAAGCTCATTGTTTTCTTAGGTTTATTGAAAGCTCATTTCGGGTCGGCGGCCGCGATCACCCCACGGCTGCCGCGGGGCGGACGGGCGCCGCCTTGCTGGTGATCGGAAGGCCGAACAGCCGGGCGGCGTTGAGGCCGAGCACGTTGCGCTTGCCGTCCTCGGTCAGGAACGGCAGGCGGGCGATGATCCCCGGCGTGTCGAAGTCGAAGTGCGGCCAATCGGACGCCCAGAGAAGCTGCGTCTCCGCGCTGATCATCTCGAAGGTGCATTCGAGCGCCTTCATGTTCGTCATTTCCATCGGCTGGCTCGTGTACCAGCAGTTGGTTCGCATGTAGTCGCTCGGCAGCCGTTTGAGTTGCGGCGCTTCCGACGTGCGCATGAGGTACTGGTCGTCCAAGCGCTGCATCAGGAACGGAACCCAGGCGAGCCCGCTCTCGACCCACACGCTCTTGAGCTTCGGAAAGCGCTCCGGAATTCCGTTCAGGATCCAGTTCGTCAGATGCACCATGTTGCACCAGACGAAGCCGAGCGCATGCATGCCGAGGAAGCGGTTGATGGTGGCGAGCGAAGGGTCGTTCCAGTGATAGCCCGCATGGAAGGCGATCGGCTTGCCGCACTCCTCGAGCATCGCGTAAAGCCGCATGTAGTCGTTGTGGTGCACGGGCTTGTAGCGCGTGCTGGTGACACAGAAGCCGATGACGCCTTTCTGGTCCGCGAACTCCTTCACCATGCGCTCCGCTTCCTTCGGCGTGTTGAAGGGGAGATACGCGAAGGTCTTGATGCGGTCGTCGGCGGAGAGCACGCGCTCGATCAGCCAGCGCGTATAGGCGCGGCCGAGCGCCACCTCCATGTCGGGCTGCGGATGCATGCCGAGCTGCAGCATGGGCGTCGGGAAGACGACCATGTAGTTGAGGCACAAGGCCTCGATGGCCCGGCGCGTCAGCACGACGTCGCGATGTACGCTCTTGTCGTCGATCGCCTCGCGGATGTCGAGCTGATGCGGGATGCGACCCCCGACGTCCTGGTAACGCAGGCCGAAGTCGGCATTCAGCCCGTAGGGGGGCGAGCCGACGCGCTCGCGCTGGAAGCGCACGGCCTGGTCGCGCAGCACCGGATCTTCGATGTAGGTCACCACCTCCGCCCATGACACGCTTTCCATGTGATGGGCGTCGATATCGACGATGAACCAATCGTCGATGCCGCGGCGAACGGCATCCTTGCGCGCGTGGGCGAGGATGTCGCGCGTATCGGTGTAGATGTCGATTTCCCGAATCTGCGTTGCGGGTTCGACTGGAACGTTCATGCGGACCTCCTGGGCGTCCTTCGACGCTGATCATCCCGGATGCGTCGGCACCACGGTCATTCCTCGTCCGGCCGGCGCCGATACCAGAGTGCGAGCTCCATCGGGCCGAGCCTCAGCGCCCGCAGGATCTCGGCCACGGCGGACAGCACCTCGGTTGCGGTGATGTGCTGGTCCCCCGGTCCGATGAGCGGAGGAAACGTCCGTTCCTCGCCGTCGCTCTTCGCGACATAGAGCTTGAGGGCGGCCGTCATGATCCGCGCGACGGCCTCGTCGCTCACCAGACCGGCTTCGTGGTGCTCGATCGCGTGCTCGCTCGCCGACCACAGATCCTTCGAGGCTTGCTCGATCCATGCATAAGGATTGTTGGCGCGCCTCGCGGGATCAGAGACGGACATAGACCGCGCCCTCCTTGACCACCACGTCGACCTTCTTCAGGCGCAGATGCTGGTGGCCGGCGTTCCTCCCGGTCCGGACGTCGTACTCATAGCCGTGCCACGGGCAGACGATGTGCATGGTGCCCGGCATGTAGCGCATGCCGTGCACGGTGCGCTCCTCCGACAGCGGCTCCTCGACTTTGGGAAAGAGGCGTCCCTGGCACACCGGGCCGCCCTGGTGGGCGCATTCGTTGCGCCAGGCGACGAAGCCGCCGTCGACATGGAAGACGCCGACTTCGGTATCGCCGTGCACGAGCAGCTTACGGCCGAGATCCTCGAATTCGTCGACGCGCGCGACGTAGATGTCTTCCACCTCGAGCCTCCCTGCGAAGCGTTCTGTTTTTTTGTTCTGTAACGACCATACTGCGGCAGAGATTTGACTTCAACGGGGACACTCATATAATTCCAATTTAATGGATCATTTGTTCCGTTGAGTGGAACAACAGTCATCTGTTTGATCGGCATCGTCGTCGCGGAGGGAGCTGTTCGGGATGCGCCGAAGTGCGGCTGCGGCTCGCAGCCAGAGCGTTCGCGCAGATGCTCCCAGTGCGATGTTGCAGATGAGCTTGCGGCGTCGAGGGCGAGACTGTGACGGGAGCTGGCGCGCCTCGGCGATGCCCTTCGGCCTCGGCACGAACGATGCGGCCTCAGCATGAACATCGACCGCGGCAAAGCGGCCCGCCCGAAGATCTGCAGGGACGGCGTCGTTCGTCTGTGTGCCGTCGCTGCAGGTCGACAGAGAGCCGCACGTCGACGACGAACGTCGATGACGCGAAGAGAATCCACCGCGGGAAATTCCGCGTGCCCGTCGGCGGTGAGACGAGACCGCCGTTCGTATCCTAGGATGCGGCCGTCGGATCGGACTGAACGGATGTTCTGGAATGCGGAATGACCGTAACCCTATCATGCGCAGCATCCAGGTGCTGCGCTATCTCGCGAGCGCGCCGGACGAGCGCGTCGGCGTGCGCACGCTTGCGGCGTCGCTCAAGATGGCGCCGAGCACGGTCCATCGCGTGCTCACCGCACTCGTCGCCGAAGGGCTTGTCGAGCACCGCCCCGACACCGGCCTCTATGGTCTCGGCCTCGAAATGGTGCGTCTCGCCCATGTCGTCGTGGAGCGCCTGCCGATCCAGAAGATCGCCATGCCGTATTTGCGCGAGCTCGTGAAGGCGGCCAAGGAGACGGCGCTGCTCGGACTCTACGACCGCACGCGCCAGGAAGTGATGTTCGTGGCCTCCGCCGAATCGACCCAGCCGCTGCGATACGTGAACCGCATGCGGACCTGGCTGCCGATCCACGCCGGTGCGACCGGTCTGGCGATCATGGCGTTCCTGCCCGAGGAGGAGCGCGAGGAGGTCATCGTGCGCAGCGGCCTCGCGCCCATCACGGACCGCACGGTCACCGACCGCCGCAAGCTGGAGCAGCTTCTCGAACGCATCCGCCGCAACGGCTATGCGTGCACCATCGGACAACGCACGCCGGGCGCCGTCGCCGTGGCGGCGCCGATCTTCGGTCCGGGCTCGGAGGTGATCGGCGACATCATCATCACGCTCCCCGAGCAGAGGTTCGATCGCGCCAACGAGGCCTATCTGGCCAGCCAGGTCGTGCGTTGTGCGCGCGCGGTGACGCATGAGCTCGGAGGACCGGTCCCGGACGCCGTTTCATCGGCGTCGTCGCAGGCCTTCCCGCTCAACAGAAGCTCGCGGGCGTCGGCCGGTGTGCAGGCGGCGGCGCGGGCCGGACGGCGCGCGACCCTCGCCGGCTGACGCGCGGCCGACGGCACTGCTCGTGTCGGGACGGCTTTCGCTCGCGCTCCGGGCCCCGATGCGAACGGGAGGCGGTGACGCGGGAGATTCGAGGTCACGGCCTCGGCGCCGGTGAGCAACGTGACATCCAAGACGCTCGGGCCCCGATGGTCCGGCGATCCGGGAGGCGACAATGACCATGCAGCAGCGCGTCAGCGGACACCTCATCGCCGGCGAATGGAATGTCGGCGGCGACGTGGCCGAGAGTCTCGATCCGGCGACCGGTGAGGTCGTCGGTCTGTTTGCGACCGGCGGCCGTGGAGAGGCGGCAGCGGCCGTCGCGGCCGCCCGCCACGTCTTCGATTCCACCTTGTGGCCGCAGGATGCGCGCTCGCGCCAGCTCGTGCTCCTGGAGTGGGCCGACAGGCTGGAGCGCAAGCAGGAAGAGCTCGCGCGGCTCCTGACCCTCGAGAACGGCAAGATCCTCACCCAGGCGCGCGGCGAGGTCGCCGCGGCCATTTCGGAGATCCGGTATTACGCGGGGCTTGCCCGCAACGTGCGCGGCCAT
>CAYVBN010000418.1:0-1810 GCA_964449645.1 uncultured Hyphomicrobiales bacterium | reverse complement strand
ACAGCTTTGATCCTGATCTGCTCGCTTGCAGTCACGCCCGACTTGGCCAACTGCAGCCAACAGAACGCCGTCGACGTGATGTACGCGGCGGTTCAATCCGACAACCCGGTGATGTGCTTCCTGCACGGCCAAGCCTATCTGGCGGAAACCAGCCTCGGACGCGACCTCGCCGACAACGAGCGCGTCAAGGTGGTGTGCGTGCGCGCGAAGACCTCGGCCGGTCCGGTCGGAGGCCGATCACTCGTTCAGTAGCGCGGGAGCGGCGTCGACAAAGCGCCGGTAGGCGAACGGCTCGTCGGTCTGGATGGCGGCGAGCTCGCCGACGCGTGCATGATGCGGCGAGAGATGGCACACGGGATCGGTCGCCCGTGCGTCGCCGGTGAGCGCGAAAGCCTGGCAGCGACAACCGCCGAAATCCTGCTCACGGCGCGGGCAGCTTGCGCACGGCTCCTTCATCCATTCGGTGCCGCGGAAGGCGCGGAACGAGGGCGCGTTGTCCCAGATGTCGGCGAGGGCGTGCTCGCGCACGTTCCAGAATTCGAGCCCCGGGAACGTCTCCGCCGCATGGCACGGCAGCACCTTGCCGGAGGGCGTCACGTTGAGCGAGCGCCGGCCCCAGCCGCCGACGCAGGCTTTGGGAAACCGCGCGTAATAGTCGGGCACGACCGCGTCGATGACGATGCGGCCGTGATGGCGGGCGCGCAACGCTTCGACCACTGCGATGGCACGCTCCACCTGCTCGCGCGTCGGCATCAGGGCTGCGCGGTTCTTGAGCGCCCAGCCGTAATATTGCACATGCGCGATCTCGACGCGGCTCGCTCCGAGGTCGAGCGCGAGCGCGACCATGGCTTCGACCCGGTCGATGTTCGCGCGGTGCATGACCGCGTTGACGGTGAGGGGAATCCCGAGCCGGACGACCTCCGCCGCCAGCGCGCGCTTGCGCGCATAGGCGCCTTCGTAGCCGGCAATGCGATCGGCGGATGCCGGCTCGCTGTCCTGGATCGAAACCTGCACGTGGTCGAGACCGGCGTCGGCGAGCTCACCGAGCCGCGCCGCCGTGATGCCGACCGCGGACGTGATGAGGTTGGTATAGAGCCCGGCATCGTGGGCCGCGGCCGTGATGTCGACGAGGTCGCGCCGCACGCCCGGCTCGCCGCCCGAGAGATGGACTTGCAGCACGCCGAGCGCAGCCGCCTCGCGGAAGACCCGCACCCAGGTTTGCGTGTCGAGCTCGTCCTGCCGGCGGTCGAGCGCGAGCGGATTCGAGCAATAGGGACAACCGAGCGGGCAGCGATGCGTCAGCTCGGCCAGAAGGCCGAGCGGGGTCGGGATGTTCGTCTTGGCCGTGCCGTTCATGACAGGTCCAGGAGCTTCTTCTCGGCGAGGCCGCCGAGCAGCGCCGTCACGTCGGCCAGGATGCGTTCGCGCGGCGCCGAATAGGTCTTCACCAGATCGTCGACGATCGCATCGACCGTTGCCTCGCCCGTGCAGCGCTTGACGATCTCGGCCGCGATCGGATCGGCCTTGAACACCCGTTCGGGCGCGAGCAGAACCCAACCGCCCTGCGCCTCGTTGTGCACGAGACGCACGCCACGCGGCAGCCGCGGCCGCGCGTGCGGCGCGACGCCGGGCGGGGGAGGGGTGTCGTTCACGTCCAACTCCTGTGGCGGCTAGACGCTCCGGGCTGCCGATGCCGCGATCCTTTTATTTGGGCATGATCTTATCCGAAAACCAGCATCCACGTTTCCGGATCATGCGCTACTCCGCCGGCACGAAGGCGCCCGGCGGCACGTGTTTCGGGGCGACATAG
>CAYVBN010000417.1:0-1691 GCA_964449645.1 uncultured Hyphomicrobiales bacterium | reverse complement strand
CAGATGTCAGATTGGCCATTCCGCCTCCGATCAAAATTAATGATCGCTAATATACATACGGGTGATATGCTCGGCAATACCCGCATGATCAGGAGAACCATGGCAGCCACGCACGCGCGATTACGTCCGGATTCGCCCCTGCGCGCCCCTGGACGTCCCAAGGCGGCAGAGGGGCTCGACACTCGTGAGGTCCTGCTGCGGGTCGGACTACAGCTGTTCGCGACGAAAGGTTTCGCCGGCGTCTCGGTCAGCGAAATCGCCGAAGCCGCAGGAGTTTCCGCGCCGGTGATCTATCAGCGCTTCGGCAGTAAGGCCGGGCTGTTCGTGGCGGTCGCCGAGGATGTGTACGCGCGCGGACTCGCGTATCTGGGGTCGATGATGACCGGGGTCGAACGCTTCGACGAAGCGCTCGACCTGGTGCTGCAAGGGTTCGCCGACCTGTACCGGATGGACCGCGAACTCACCGCGATGGTGCTGACCGTGCTCGTCGAGGTGAGTCGAGACGAGGCGATCGCGAACGAGCTCCAACCGACGCTGCGTACCTTTCGCGCGTTCTTCGACGGCATCGCCGCACTCGCCCCACCCGAGGTCGCGCCCGACGCGCGCTCGCGCCGAGATCTCTCCCACGCCCTGGTCACCATGTGCAGCGGCCTGACCAGCGCTGCCGTCATGACCCCCAACGCCGCCGACTACGAACGCATGGTCGACGTAATGCGGAATTTCATCAGAGCGCGGACCGGCGAATCCCCCGGGATCTGACGGCCGAGAAGGCCAGGCGCCCGTCGGCACGCCATCCGGCAGGGCGCTCGTTTCATCAGTCGGCTGATGCGGTGTCCGCTGCGGCACCCGCGACCGCGCCGTAGGTCAAGCGCGCCAGCCGTTCGACGAGCTCGGGCCTGTCGATCTCGATGTCGCCCAAGATATAAGCGACAGCGAGCTGGACGACTCCTCCGGCGATGTAGAGCGCACTGGCGCGGTCGACACCGATTTCCGCGGCACTCACGTCGCTGGAGATCGCGGTGGCGACGATGAAGACGAACTGCTGCAATTCTTGACGCACGCGCGGACCGCTGGCGGTGACCGCGGATATGAGTGCCGCCTTCCTGGGGTCGGCGACGAGATCACCCAACACCGCATCGAGCCCCTGGCGGAAGGTGTCGAGTATCTCGTCCGCCGACGCCGCTTTGGGATCGGGCAGTTGCCTCGCGTGCAGCGCGGTCATACCGATTTCGAGAAGCCCGGTCGCCACCTCGCGAAACGACTCGATCAGCAGCTCATCGATGCTGGTGAAGTTCTCGTAGAAGTAGCGGCTGGACAGTTTCGCCTGGGCGGTGACGCTACGAACGCCGACAGCAGGCAGGCCGCCGGAATAGATCAGGGTCAGCGCGGCATCGATCAGCGCCTTCTTTCGGCGCTCGCGCCGCTCGTCAGGCGTTTCGCCGAGAAAGTTCCGTGATTCGACCATGGTCCCAGCTTTCCACGAAAGGGGGGCGCCTGAGCGAGTGCTCCCCCCGCGCTCATCGAAACACCTTCCATCTTGACTACATCCGTGTCCTGCATCAGGATTCCTTGTGGACACAATCGTTGTCAACAGCGCCGAGACGTGCCCCCGATCAACGGAGACGGAAACGATGACAGACAAGAACCCCGCTCAGCACCCCGCCTCGAACTACAGCCCGGAGAAATTCGAG
>CAYVBN010000416.1:0-8683 GCA_964449645.1 uncultured Hyphomicrobiales bacterium | reverse complement strand
AAGCGCGCAGATCGGATCGATCTCCGACACCATGACGCGGCAGCCGGCGTTGCGAAGCGAGGCCGCCGAGCCCTTGCCGACGTCGCCGAAGCCCGCGACCATGGCGATCTTGCCCGCCATCATCACGTCGGTGCCGCGGCGGATGCCGTCGACCAGCGACTCGCGGCAGCCGTAGAGGTTGTCGAACTTCGACTTGGTGACGCTGTCGTTGACATTGATCGCCGGGAACAGCAGCCGCCCCTCTTTCTCCATCTGATAGAGGCGATGCACGCCGGTGGTCGTCTCCTCGGTCACGCCGCGGATCGCCTGGCCGAGCTGCGAATACCAGCCGGGCTTCTCCTTGAGACGCCGCTTGATGGCCGCGAACAGGACCTCCTCTTCCTCGTTGCCCGGATGGTTGAGCACAGAGGCGTTCTTCTCCGCTTGCATGCCGAGATGCACCAGCAGGGTCGCGTCGCCGCCGTCGTCGAGGATCATGTTGGGCGTGCCGCCGTCGGCCCATTCGAAGATGCGGTGCGTGTACTCCCAGTACTCCGCGAGGCTCTCGCCCTTCACGGCGAAGACCGGGATGCCGCGTTCGGCGATGGCCGCGGCGGCGTGGTCCTGGGTCGAATAGATGTTGCACGAGGCCCAGCGGATGTCCGCGCCCAGCTCCGCGAGCGTCTCGATCAGCACCGCGGTCTGGATCGTCATGTGCAGCGAGCCGGCGATGCGTGCGCCGCGCAGCGGCTGGCGCGGACCGAACTCCGACCGGGTTGCCATCAGGCCGGGCATCTCGGTCTCGGCGATCGCGATCTCCTTGCGTCCCCACGACGCGAGCGAGATGTCCTTGACGACGTAATCGGTCGACGCGGTCTTGGCGGCTTTCGGCGAAGCGGTCATGGGAATCCTTGAGCGTCAGGGATACGGGCCGCAGGCCCGCGGGTCTGGGCGGTGGCTATAACAGGCCGGAGCGGCCCTGGCAATCGGATATAAGGATTTCTTTATATGTGGCGGCGAAGCAGTGCCGACTACTCGTCTTCGCCGAAGCGGCTGCCGATCAGCGCCTCGAGCGCGGCCAGGACCTCCGCGGCCTGCGCGCCGCTCGCCTCGACGGTGATGCGCGTGCCGGGGCCGGCCGAGAGCATCATCAGCCCCATGATCGAGGTGCCGCCCACCGTCTCGCCGCAGCGGGTCACCCGCACATCGGCGTCGAACTTCTCGACGGTCTGAACGAACTTCGCCGAGGCCCGCGCATGCAGGCCGCGCTGGTTGACGATGTCGATGACCCGGACGAGGGCGCCATCGGCAGGGGCCGGCGGCTCGGGACAGTCGTCGTCGGGACGGCCGATCGTCATTTCCCGGCCAGCACGCGGCTCGCGAGGGTGATGTACTTGCGCCCGGCCTCCTGGGCCGCAGCGACCGCCTCGGACAAGGGGATTTCGTCGCGCACCTTGGCGAGCTTCACCAGCATCGGCAGGTTGATACCGGCCAGGACCTCGACCTTCGGCCGGCTCATCACGGAGATCGCCAGATTGGACGGCGTGCCGCCGAACATGTCGGTGAGAATGGCCACGCCGTCGCCGGAATCCACGCGCTTCACGGCTTCGATGATGTCCTTTCGACACTGCTCGACATCGTCGTCAGGTCCGATCGTGATTGTCTCGATTTGATCTTGCGGACCAACGATGTGCTCGAGGGCCGACCGAAACTCGACGGCGAGACGGCCGTGAGTGACGAGAATGAGACCGATCATCGAGACTCCCCGCGGGCGCCAATGGGTGCGCCGCACGAAAGGGCACCAATCATGACCATCCAAAATCCGAGTGCAAGGGCCTTTCCGGCAATATTGTATTGTTGTTGCGTTGCGGCAATACGGCCTCAAGCGTGAACGTGTCGCACCTTGCGCCCCCGACCCGGACGTCGCCGGCAACCGCGATACTGTTCGCGAGCTTCGGAATCCGGACACTAGGGGAGGAGCGTTACTTTTCTCCCACCAGACAATATCTGCGCCGGTCCATGCCAGGCGTTCACGCGATGATTACGCGTTCGTCGAGGCTCGCCAGCACGAGCGGCAGCGGATCGGTGGCGCCAGAAGGGACCGCCAGGCGCCGCAGCACGACGCCGTCGATCTCCACCTGGCGCGAGGCGGCCGAGGGGAGCCGCTCGGCATCGGCGGCGGCGAGGTCGACCACCAGCCCGACGACGGCGACCGGTTCGTAGGGGAGACGCTGAAGGCCGACGCCGCGCACTTCGAGCAGGCCGGCGAGCTCCATGCTCGGCCGCACGAGCAGCCGGCCATGCGCGGCCGCGAGCCGGCAGCGGTCGTCGGCGACAAGCCGCGCGAAGGCGAGGGTGCCGTGCTCCGCCGCTTGCAGAATGGAGAGTGCGAGCCGCGACTTTCCGCTGCGCGCGTCGCCGCGAATCAGGATCGCGCGGGCTCCGACCAGGACCGCCGTCGCGTGCACGGTCGGTCTTGCGGCCGACGCCATCACGTCGCCGGCAGGCGAACGACGAAGCGGGCGCCCAGGACCTTCGGCGGCTCTCCCTCGGCGCTCGACACGCCCATGCGGTTCTCCGCCCACAGCCGTCCCCCGTGCGCGTCGACGATCTGCTTGGAGATCGACAGTCCGAGACCGGAGTTCTGGCCGAAGCCTTGATCGGGGCGATCGGTATAGAAGCGCTCGAAGATCTTCTCGATCACGTCCGGGCGGATGCCGGGACCGTCGTCGTCGACCGCGATCTCGACCTCGTTCTTGAAGCGCCGGCACATCACCCGCACGTTGCCGCCTTTCGGCGAGAACGAACGTGCGTTCTCGATCAGATTGTCGATCACCTGGCCGAGACGGGAATCGTGCCCCGGAATCACGAAGGCGCGCGGCCCTCCGCCCTCGAACGTCAGCGAGATGGTCACGCCGTCGTCGCGCTTCACCTCGTTGGCGACCGTCACCACCGTGTTCAGCAGGCGTGTGAGATCGAACGACGTCACCTCCTGCCGCTGCAGCTCGGCGTCAAGACGGCTCGCGTCGGAGATGTCCGAGATCAGCCGGTCGAGCCGCTGCACGTCGTGCTTGATGACGGCCAGCAGGCGTCCGCGGCTTTCCTCGGAACGTGCCAGCGGCAGTGTCTCGACCGCGGAGCGCAGCGAGGTGAGGGGGTTCTTGAGCTCGTGCGACACGTCGGCCGCGAAGCTCTCGATCGCCTCGATGCGGCTGTAGAGCGCATTGGTCATGTCGCGCAACGCGCCGGAGAGATGGCCGATTTCGTCGCGCCGGCTGGTGAAGTCGGGGATCTCGATGCGCGACTTGATGCGCCGCCGGACGTGCTCGGCGCCGTCGGCGAGCCGGCGGACCGGGCCCGCGATGGTGCCGGCGAGCAGCATCGAGAGAACGACCATCACGCCGGCGGCGATCAGGAACACCTTGAGAATCGCCAGCCGCTCGGCTTCGACCGTCTGGTCGATGTCGCCGCCCTGCGTCGAGAGCAGCAGCACGCCGCGCACCGCGCGGAAGCGCTGCACCGGCACCGCCACCGAGACGATCACCTCGCCGCGGTCGTTGATGCGCACGACGCTCGCCTTCTGGCCGTTGAGCGCCTGCACGACTTCCGGATAGCCCTTGCCGTTCTCGGGGCCGAGCTCGCGATAGAGCGGTAGGTCGCCGCGGCTGAGCCATTTGCGGATGGCGATGAAGGTGCGCTCGATCAGGCCGGGCTTCTCGGCGTTCGGCGGCGGCAGGTCGAAGCGCAGCACGTCGCCGCGGCCGTAGAGATTGCGGCTGTCGAGGATGAGCACGCCTTCGCGATCGTAGATGCGGGCGCGCGTGTTGGTGGGCGAGATGAGGCGGCGCAGGACGGGGGCGACGCGCTCGGGATTGATCGGGAATTCGAGCCCGTAGAGCGCGTCGTCCGACGGGCCGTAGCTCTCGCCCGTCTGCAACTGCAGCAGGCGGTCCGGATCGATGGTGATCGAATCCGTCTCGACGGTCGCGGAGGCGGCGATCGCGCCGGCGATGATCTCGCCCTGCACCACGAGGCTCTGCACGCGCGCGTCGATCAGTCCGGCGCGGAACTGCGACAGGTACATGATGCCGATCACGAACGCGAGCAGACCGGCGACGTTGAGGAAGACGATCCGTCGCGTCAGGCTCGAGAAGCTCTGCGCGACGAAGAACTGCCAGGCGTGCTGCGCCAGACCGGAGACGCCTTCGGTCCGCACGAAGTGCCAGGCCCGCCGGAAGACGTCGGCGAGGCGGTGCAGTGTGAGCTGCGGCGAGGTGACGGTGCGCTTCAGCAGCCGCGCGTAGAGCGCGACGCGTCCGCCCGCGTGCCGGCGGCCCGCACGCGTCCGGCGACCGGGAGCCGGACTCTCGGGAATGTTGGCGGCAGTGTCGGCGGTTCGATCGAGCACCTTCGTCGCGTCTCGGCCGTCTTTGTGGAAGAGCCCCCTTGCGGGCAGGCCCGCAGTCTACAGCAAACCGACCGTCTTGCTAAAGGGCGCCGGCTCGGCGCCGCCCCGCGTCAGGCTTCTTTGAAGCGATAGCCGACACCGTAGAGCGTTTCGATCATGTCGAAACTGTCGTCGGCTTGCTTGAACTTCTTGCGCAGTCGCTTGATGTGGCTGTCGATGGTGCGATCGTCGACGTAAACCTGATCGTCGTAGGCCGCATCCATCAGTGCGTTCCGACTCTTCACCACCCCGGGACGCTGGGCGAGCGCCTGGAGAATCAGAAACTCCGTCACCGTCAAGGTAACGGGTTCGCCTTTCCAGGTGCACGTGTGCCTCTCGGGGTCCATGCGCAAGAGGCCGCGCTCGAGAACCTTCGCCGAGTCGGTCTCCTTCGGAATGGTCCCGTCCTTGGGCGAGACGCGACGAAGAACCGCCCGCACGCGCTCGACCAGCAGCCGCTGCGAAAACGGTTTGCGGATGAAATCGTCGGCGCCCATCTTGAGGCCGAACAGCTCGTCGATCTCCTCGTCCTTGGAGGTGAGAAAGATCACCGGCACGTCCGACTTCTGGCGCAGCCGCCGCAGCGTCTCCATTCCGTCCATGCGCGGCATCTTGATGTCGAGGATCGCGAGGTCCGGCGGGCTCGTCTTGAAGCCCTCCAGCGCCGAAGCCCCGTCGGTATAGGTCATGATCCGATACCCCTCTGCTTCCAGCGCGATGGACACGGAGGTCAGGATGTTACGGTCGTCGTCGACGAGTGCGATTGTCGGCATGGTGACCTTGTCTAGCATGAAACACCCGGGCAGAACGAGCCCGGACCCCCGTGGCCTTCAAGACCTGTAGGGGGGCGGAATTGTGGCCGTGGCCGCAAATTCGGGATATTTCAAAGGGATGTAAGTAGACGGCCGCCATGACTGACGCTCCGCAATCGACCCCTCTGCCCGGCAAAATGCCGGATCGCCTGCCCGAAAATGCTCCTCAGCCGGCGAATTTCGATCCGCTTGTCGTCGCCAAGAACCTGTTGCGTAGCATCCGGGCGGGGGCCTTGGCCACCCTGGACCGGAATACCGGCCATCCGTTTGCATCCTTGGTGAACGTGGCGACGGACGTCGACGGCTCGCCGCTGGTGCTGATATCCGGGCTCGCGACGCACACGGCCAATCTCGAACATGACGGCCGCGCCTCGATCCTGCTGTCGGCGACCGGCCGCGGCGATCCGCTCGCGCACCCGCGTCTCACCGTTCTGGGCGAGATGCGTCCGTCCGAGGAGGCGCGCGTGCGTCGGCGCTTCCTGGCGCGGCATCCGAAGTCCGCGCTCTACGCCGGTTTCAAGGATTTCTCCTTCTGGCGGATGGAGGTCGCGTCCGCGCATCTCAACGGCGGCTTTGCCCGTGCGGCCGATCTCGCCCGCGCGCAGATCCTTACCGACGTGTCCGACGCGCAGCCGCTGATCGAGGCCGAAGAGGACGCGGTCGCGCACATGAATCAGGATCACGCTGCGGCGGTGCTGCTTTATGCGACGAAGCTTCTGGGCGAGGCGGATGGCGCCTGGCGTCTCGTCGGACTCGATCCGGAGGGCGCCGATCTCGCCTGCGGGGATCGCTCGGCCCGGCTGGCTTTCCCGGCGCGCATCACCGCGCCCGACAGCCTGCGCCACGTCCTCAAGGACCTGGCCGATCAGGCCCGCCGCGCCTGAGCCGCCGCTTCCGAGCGGCCGGCCAGGACCGACGCTCGTAAACCCTACGAAAACGCATGGCTTGGCAGTACGCTCGATCCTGGACTATAGGTCGCGCGCCCGCCAGCCGGGCGATATACTGCATTCCAGCCGTGCCATGAGACGCGGCATTCGAGGGGTTCGGCTTCGCACGACGTGGCCGAACGCGTGTCTGGAGGTCATCCCGTGCAGGAAACAGGTCTGAGGAACGCCGCCCACGGCGCCGACAAATTCGGCTTGAGCGGTCTTGCGGCGATTCACTGGAATCTTCTCGAGGCGCCGCTGTACGAGCACGCCATCTTGAACCGCGAGGCCTCGATCGTCCAAGGCGGAATGCTCTGTGCGGAGACCGGCGTTCACACCGGCCGCTCCCCCAAGGACAAGTTCGTCGTCAGCGATGCGCAGACGGAGAAGACGATCTGGTGGGAGAAGAACGGGAAGCTCACGCCGGAGCAGTTCGACCTGCTGCACAAGGATTTTCTCGAACACGCCAAGGGCAAGCAGCTCTACGCGCAGGATCTCTACGGCGGCGCCGATCCCAAATATCGCATCAAAGCGCGCGTCTACACCGAGCTCGCCTGGCACTCTCTGTTCATCCGCACGCTGCTCATCCGGCCCGACCGTTCCGAACTCCCGCATTACGTCCCGGACTTCACGATTCTCAGCCTGCCGTCGTTCAAGGCCGATCCCAAGCGCCACGGCGTGCGCTCCGAGACGGTGATCGCCATCGACTTCACCCGGCGCATGATCCTGATCGGCGGCAGCTACTACGCCGGCGAGATGAAGAAGTCGGTGTTCACGACGCTGAATTATTATCTGCCGGCCGAAAGCGTCATGCCGATGCACTGTTCGGCCAATGTCGGGCCGAACGGCGACACCGCGCTGTTCTTCGGCCTGTCGGGCACCGGCAAAACCACGCTCTCGGCCGATCCCAGCCGCACGCTGATCGGTGATGACGAGCACGGCTGGGGGCCGCAGGGCGTCTTCAATTTCGAGGGCGGCTGCTACGCCAAGACCATCAAGCTGTCGGCCGAGGCCGAGCCTGACATCTACGCGGCGACGATGCGCTTCGGCACCGTGCTCGAGAACGTCGTGTTCGATCCCGAGACGCGCGTCTGCGATTTCGACGACGATTCGAAGACCGAGAACACCCGCTCCGCCTATCCGCTCGAGTTCATTCCCAATGCGTCGCGCACCGGCCGCGCCGGGATGCCGAAGAACCTGGTGATGCTCACCGCCGACGCGTTCGGGGTGATGCCCCCGATCGCCAAGCTCACGCCGGCGCAGGCGATGTACCACTTCCTGTCGGGCTACACCGCCAAGGTCGCCGGCACCGAGAAGGGGCTGACCGGCGTGGAGCCGGAATTCTCGACCTGCTTCGGCGCGCCGTTCCTGCCGCGCCATCCGTCGGTCTACGGCAACCTGCTGCGCGAGCTGATCGGCGTGCACGGCGTCGACTGCTGGCTCGTCAACACCGGCTGGACCGGCGGCCGCTACGGCGTCGGCCGGCGTATGCCCATCAAGGTGACCCGCGCGCTGCTCAGCGCCGCGCTCGACGGCTCGCTGCGCAATGCAAAGTTCCGCACCGATCCGTATTTCGGCTTCTCGGTGCCGACCCAGTTGGCCGGCGTCGAGCCGCATCTGCTCTATCCGTCGAAGACGTGGCAGAACAAGGCCGAGTTCGACCAGACGGCGCGCCAGCTCGTCAGCATGTTCCAGAAGAACTTCGTGCAGTTCGAGAACTACGTCGATGCCGACGTGCGCGCGGCGCAGCCCGAGGTGCGCATCGCCGCCGAGTGATCGCTTTTACGTCGAAGACATCGAAGAGCGGCCGCGAGGCCGCTCTTTTGTTTATCGGACCCTCCTCGCGCGTAAAGAGCTGGATATTCGGATTCCCGGCGGCGCTTATCGGAGGATCGCGGCCATCGCCCGGTAGCCGCGGCCTTCCGCCAGTTGCAGCGGCGTCGCTCCGCTGCGGTCCACGATGGCGCGGTTCGCCCCTGCCGTCACGAGCGCTTCCACGGTCTTGATATGCCGCGGGCCGCCGTCGCCGAGAACGACCGCTTCGATGAGCGCCGTCCAGCCGAGATTGTTGACGTGGTTCAACGGAGCCCCGGCTGCGATGAGCTTGCGAACGACGCCGTCGTGCCCGAGATGCGCGGCCGCGATCAGGGCCGTGCCGTCATATCGGCTGGTGATCAGTTTGGGATCGCCGCCGAGCTCGATTGCCAGCGCCACCATTCGCTCGTCATCCTTGACGGCCGCAATCGTGATGACGTCGTAGCGATCGTGTTCGAGCGCGTTGATGTTGCCGCCACCGGCAACCAAGGCGCGCACCGCATCGTAGTGAGATCCGAACGCCGCCACGTGCAGCGGTGTTCGCCCCGCTTTGTCGACTTGGTTCGGATCGGCACCGCGCGCGAGCAGTGAGCGGATTTCCGCCGCGTCTCCCAGCGCTGCAGCGCGATGCAAGCCCGTATAGGCCGCCTGTTCGGCACGACTCGGAGGCGTCTGCGCCTGCGCCGACATGGCCAGCAAGCTTG
>CAYVBN010000415.1:0-2588 GCA_964449645.1 uncultured Hyphomicrobiales bacterium | reverse complement strand
TGTTTCCGTGTTCGTAGAGCGCGCGGACGCGTCGCACGACGAACAGAGTCTGGCGGGGACGCAGCATCATGGCCGCCTCACTGCGCCCAGGACGGGCGCGTGCCCGCCGCCGGTGCTGAAGATTGGGGCATGGAGGGCTGGGAAGGCTGAGCCTGCGGCTGCGGTGCCGCACCGGGCACGCCCATGAGGGCGGCATAATCCTTGTGATCCGGCGTCACCGCCGCGCGGATCTCGTTCTTCTCCTCGCCGTTGGTGTCGGTGCCGATGTCGATCCGCGCCACGAACTCAAGCCCGTCGAGATCGGCAAAGCCGCTGATGCGACGGGCGGCCTGGGCCTGAGCGGACGTGTCCTTGTCCGAAATGCCGCGCGCGGAGTTGAGCATGCCGCGGATCAGGCTGCGGCCCATGTTCGCCCAGTCCGGCCCCTTGGGGCTGTAGAGCCCGATCAGGGTGAAGATCTTGCGCCGTGCGTAGGGCCCTTCGAGAACCGTGAACTCGCCCGAGAGATAGACCGAGCCAGTGGTCCCCCGCGTGGCGTATCCACCGGTCCAGCCCTGCGCCGGATCGTCGAATCCGCCCGGACGGATCGTCAGGCGCACCTTGGCCAGCGTGCCCTTGGGGATGATGTTGCTGTTCTGCTTGGCGTCGTTGAAATCGTTCCAGGATCCAGTCATGGCTGGGGTCTCCTCGTTCAGGCGTTTTCGGAATGGGTGGGGGCGTCGGAGGTCGGCGCCGTCGCGGCCGGGGGCGGGCTGCGATAGGCCAGCCGCTCGGAGGCGGGCTTCACGGGGCCGCGGATCTTGGCCATCAGCCGGCCGAGATGCGGCTCCTCGATCAGGTCGAGACGGCCGGATCGATCCTTCGCCGGGAAGTTCCAGGGGTTGATCGTCTGGCAGACGAAGGCACGGTACGGCGCGCCGGACTCGTCCTTGATCTCCGCCATCGTCAGGACTTCATCGACGATGCCCGGCAGCTCGAGGCCGGTCTTCGAGCCGTCGATCTGCGGCTGGAAGATGCGCCGATTGAAGTCGTCGAGCTTCTCGTCGAGGATCCCGACGAACCAGACGTTCTTCGCCCGCGTGTGCTGGAGATGCGTGAGCCACGCGATCATCTCGCGGCTGTGCAGGCCATATGCGCCGCGGACATCGGGCTTGCCGGTCTTCTCCGAGAACGCATCGGGCTGCCCCTTGCACCATTGGAAGCAGAGCCGCCCGGCGACGGTGATCGAGTCGATGAAGACCGTGTGGTAGCGGTCGAGCGAAGCCGGATCGCCGAAGCGCTCGCACACCGCCGCGAAGTGGGCCTCGCTGTAGACCTGGTCGTCCCGCAGCGCCGGATTGGGGCCGCCGATGAAGACCGCGAAGTCGCGGCATTCGGCCCATGTGCGCGGGCGGACGCTGTCGCCGGACCATCCCTCGATGGCGAGGTCGCCCGCCTCCAGATCGATGAACAGCGTGGTGGCGGAGTCGAGCGTCCAGAGAAGCGAGGTCTTGCCGATCCCGGACTTGCCGAAGATCGTGCCCTTGATGCCGCGCGGCTCGGCGAGCCGCTGATCGGCGGAGATGATCGGGAGGGCCATCACTTGCCTCCCTTCGCCGCGATCAGGGCGTCGATCGCGACATCGGCTCCGAGCGCGCCGGCCTTGCGAGCCTCGTCGTGGAGGGTGCGCACCGCGTCGATCTCGCGGTAGAGAGCCGATGCCCGCTCGTTCAGCCCGATGAGGGCGAAGGCCAGGTCGTCGATCGAGGCCGCCCCGACCGGCTTGACGGTCTCGTCGCGACGCTCGCCAAGGGCCGGCACCCGGATGGTCTCGGGCAGCTTGTCCAGCCCGTAATGGTGCTCGCGGAGCACCGCGAGCTTCTTCGTGATGCTCATGACGTCACCTCGGTGTTCAGGGAAAGACGGAAGCTGGGCTTGCCGGTGCGGACGGTGCGCGCGTCCTCGAAGGCGGAGCGGATGTGGCTCGGCCAGGCCGCGAACTTGCGCTCGGGCACCTTGATCGCGACATCGACGTATTCGGTGGGGTCGTCGCCCTCGGCCCGGATGCGTTCGACGAGAGCGGCGAGCTTGTCCTGGTCCCAGTCGACGCGCTTCGGCAGATCGGCGATCACGGTGACCGCGCCGTCATCGAAGCGGACCGTGCCGGTGTCTTTGCCGGCAGTCTGGCGCGCTGCGTGGGCACGATCACCGTACTTGAGCGCGACGGCCCCATCGAGCCAGTCGCAGACGGTCTTGGCGCGACGCAGCGCCTCCGCGGCCTCGTCCTGCAGGAGGGCGAGCTGCTCGGCGGGCAGAGCGGCGATGTCGCCGACGGCCATGCGCCGGAGCTCATCGAGGGAGATGCGGTTGGAGATCGTCATCACCACCCCCTCATGCCGCAGGCTTGCTGGGGTGGTCGGCGGTGCTCGCCCGGATCTGCTCGCGCTCGTACTCCTCGACGTCTTCGAGGCGATACACGACGCGACCGCCGAGCTTGACGAAGCGCGGGCCTTCGCCCGTCCAGCGCCAGCGCTCAAGTGTGCGGTGGCTGATGTTCCAGCGCGCAGCCAGGTCGATCTGGTTGAGGTGTTTCGTAGCCATCTGTTTCT
>CAYVBN010000414.1:0-2404 GCA_964449645.1 uncultured Hyphomicrobiales bacterium | reverse complement strand
GGCGCAATCTCCCGGATCTGCAGGTTGGCGCGTGTCGTCACATGCGCGTAGCCGCCGCCGTAACGCTCGGCGAGATCCGCGAGGCCGGCGAACTGCCAGTGATTGAGAATCCCGTTGGGCAGGCGCAGGCGGCACATGAAGGAGTCCTGCGCCGGCGCGACATAGAAGAGCCCATAGTAGCGCCAGCGAAAATTATCGGCCGGCTTGGGCGCGGCATTCGCGGCGGCCTGCTCCCTCAGCTTCGGATAGGCGTCGAAGGGATGCTGCTCGCGCTTGAACTTCTCCTGATCGGTGAGCTTTCCGCCCGCGGCGAGCACCCGATCCTGTGCGGCGAGATATGCGGCGTCCGGGCCGCCGGGCGCGGTCTCCGCCGGAGTACTGGGTGGAGCGCTGCCGTTCGCGCCGATTTGCAGGCCGCGGGCCGCGCGTCCGACATGCAGGCCGGACGCGAAGCCCTCGAGATAGCGTTTCTGCTCGGCGGTGAAATCGGCGCTCATGGTCATGTTCGCGGTTTCGCCCTACCGGCGAAGCGCTCACTCTGCCGGAACGCGAGCGGCGGCCGGGATTCGGCGCGCCGACGCCGGCTTGTGCGTCAGATAAAGCGCAAGCCCGGTGAAGAAGAAGCCGCCAACGAAATTGCCGAGCGTCACCGGGATCTGATTCCACAGCCACCAGTCGGCGACCGAAACCTTGGCGCCGAGCATCATGCCGGTCGGAATGACGAACATGTTGACCACCGCGTGCTCGAATCCCTGCGCGAAGAAAATGAGGATCGGCAGCCAAGCCGCGACGATCTTGCCGATGGTCGATGTCGTGGTCATCGCCATCACGACGCCGAAGCAGACCATCCAGTTGCAGAGGATCGCCTTGACGAAGGCGGTGACCAAACCGGCGGTGCCGAGCGCCGCATAGCCGACGGTCTTTGCCTCCGCGAGCGCGACGAGGCGCGCGGCGACTCCCGCCGGCGGAGACGTTCCCATGTTGGTCAGCACGATCGCGAGCAATGCGCCGTAGGCGATGCTGCCGATGAGATTGCCGAGGAACACCCAGGCCCAATTGGCGAGAATCGGACCAGGGCCCGTGTCGCGCTCGAGCCAGGCGAGCGGCAGAAGCCCGAAGCTGCCGGTGACGAGCTCGAGGCCGAGCAGCACGATCATCACGAGCCCGACAGGAAAGATGATGGCGCCGACGAGCGGCTGACCGGTCGACAGAGCTCCCGACACGGCGAGGCTGGTCGCGACGCCCAGAATGGCGCCCGAGAGAGCGCCGCGGATGAGCAGATCGCGCGGAGCGAGCGCGAGCTTGTTGCGGCCGCTGTCGATCATGCTCGCGATCACGTCGCTGGGCTTCACGTAATCCATGTGTCTCTCCTGTGGGCGCGCATCATGGTGAACGCCGCAGCGATGCCGCGGCGACATCGTCGCGCATTCCTTTCATTCAATTCGCGTGCCAAGTGGGCGAACGCGGTGATGCCGCGCCGACTCGGGATTTTGCGAGGTGGTGGGGATGTCACATTGCAGACCTGTGCCGCGGAGGGCTGCAGGCCGCCTACGGCGTGTGCACCGCACACGGGCGCATCGGCCGGACGCAATCGCACCGTGCTGCGGGTACCGGGTTCCGGTTTCCCCCGAAGCCATTGGGCCACGGCGCGCGGCCGCCCGCGTGGCACGCACCGTTTCGGGTCCGGCGCAACCGCGCGAGCGCAGCAAATTCGCAACTCGGCTTTTCCCGGATTCGATGCCGCAGCGAATGGGTTCGCTATTGACGCTATGGGGGCCCGTCCTTATGGTCCGCCGCCCATCGCGTCCCCGTCCCGTTTCTCGACTTTCGGACCGGTTCCATGCCGCTCACTGATCTGGTTACGCAGCAGGCGGTTATTCCCGCGTTGAAGGTCAACGGGAAGAAGCAGGCGATTCAGGAATTGGCGGCGCGTGCCGCCGCGCTCACGGGGCTCGGCGAGCGCGAGATATTCGAAACGTTGTTGCAGCGGGAGAAGCTCGGCTCGACCGCCGTCGGCAACGGCATCGCGATTCCACACGGCAAGCTCGCCAAGCTCGATCGCCTGTTCGGATTGTTCGCCCGGCTCGATCGGCCGATCGATTTCGACGCGCTCGATGGCCAGCCGGTCGACTTGGTTTTTCTTCTCCTCGCGCCCGAAGCCGCCGGGGCCGATCATCTCAAAGCGCTCGCGCGTGTAGCACGTTTGCTGCGCGCGCCGGACGTGGCCAAGAAGTTGCGCGACTCGCGTGATGCGGAAGCGCTCTACGCCGTGCTGACGATGCCGGCGTGGCAGTACAGCTACGGCGGATTTCTCGAGCGGGCCATCTGCGAGACGTTCATCGTCGTCTGCGTGGGTGGCGCGACCTACTGCGCCGTGCTGATGCGGCGCCGCGTATCGATACGG
>CAYVBN010000413.1:0-6968 GCA_964449645.1 uncultured Hyphomicrobiales bacterium | reverse complement strand
GAATTCTGTCGATCGGAACGCACGCTCTGCTCTGTCGCGATCCGATTATCGTCGCGTTACCCACGGCGCACAGCCGATCATCGTTCAAGGCTTCCACGTCATTTCGTAAGTCGCCGCGCCCGAGCGCGACACCGGGCCCGGTCCGGCGATGACGAATCCGTTCTTTTTGTAGAAGCGGAGCGCGCGGGCGTTGTCCTGATTGACGTGGAGACGCAGGCCGGTCGGCGCGAGGCGTTTCGCCTCGGCGAGGAGCGCCGCGGCGGTGCCGATGCCCCAGGTCTCGGGCGCCGTCACGATCTGGTCGAGATAGCCGGTCCGCGCATCGACGGTGACGAATCCGACGAGATGGCCCGCGGTCTCGGCGATGACGATGTCCGCCGTCGGCGCCAGCTCGCGGCGCCAGCGCTCGCGCCACCAGTCGAGGCGCGCCGTGAAGTCGATGTGCGGGTAGGCGAGCTGCCAACTCCGCCGCCACAGGTCGAGCGCGGCCGCCTCGTCGGTCACCCGGTAGCCGCGCAGGGTGACGGATGCGCTCACCGCTCGGTCAGTTTGAGCTCGATGCGGCGATTGCGCCGGTAGGCCTCTTCGGTGTTGCCGGGATCGAGCGGCTGATACTCGCCGAATCCCGCGGCGACGAGATGCTGCGGCGAGACGCCCTTGCTGATCAGGTACTGCACGACCGAGATCGCGCGTGCGGCCGACAGCGCCCAGTTCGACGGGAACTGCGGGTTCGAGATCGGCCGCACGTCGGTGTGGCCGTCGACGCGCATGACCCAGGCGATCTCCGCCGGGATCTTCTTCTCGAGGTCGAGCAGGGCGACGGCGAGCTTGTCGAGCTCGCCCTGGCCTTCCGGATTCAGCACCGCTTGTCCGGTGTCGAACAGGATTTCCGATTGGAACACGAAGCGGTCGCCCACCACGCGGATATCGGGCCGGTTGCCGAGAATCTCGCGCAGGCGGCCGAAGAAGTCGGAGCGGTAGCGCGAGAGCTCCTGCACGCGCTGCGCCAGCGCGACATTGAGTCGCTGCCCCAGATCCGCGATCCGGCTCTGCGATTCCTTGTCCCGTTTCTCCGAGGCGTCGAGGGCGTCTTCGAGTGCCGCGAGCTGCCGGCGCAGGGCGGCGATCTGTTGGTTCAGGAGCTCGACCTGCGCCATGGCGCGCGCGGAAATGCGCTTCTCGTTGTCGAGCGCGCCCGAGAGCTCGGTGATCTTGCTGCGCGCCGCTTCCGTCCCGTTGCCGACGCCGTCGGCGATGCCCTTGTAGCGGTCGCGCTCGCTCTCCGCGCTTGCGAGGCTGGCGCGCAGGCGCGCGAGCTCGTCCTCGAGGCTGACCTTGCCGGTCTTCTCCAACGCCAGGAGATCGGTGAGCTGAGCGATCTGCGCGTTGAGGCGCGAGAGCGCGGTGTCCTTGTTGGCGACGTCCTGCGAGAGGAAGAACTGCACGACGACGAACACGGTCAGCAGGAAGATGACGCCGAGCACCAGCGTCGACAGCGCGTCGACGAACCCCGGCCAGTAGTCGATGCTGCGTTCGCGGCGGGTGCGGGCAAGTGCCATGGATCACATCTTCTGCGCGGTTTCGTGCACCAGGATTTCGAGCAGGCGGCGAATGTCGCGGTGCTGCTGCGCCTGCGACTCGACCCAGTCGCGGATCATCTGCTGCTCGTTGCGCATGTGCTGAATGAGCCCCTGGATCGCTTCCGCCAGGTTGGCCATCGCGGCGGCGCTGGCCCGGCTCGAGCCGCTCTCGGTGATGGCGTCCTTCAGACGGTCGATGGCGAGCTTGAGGTCGCCGCTCATTCCCGGCACTGCAATCGCACTCTGCGGCGGCGTTTCGGCGCCGAGGTCGCGCACCGTGGTGGCGAGCCAGTCCTCGAGATCGGTGTAGAAGCGGTTCTGCGCCTGGCTCGTCTGCAGGTCGAGAAAGCCCAGAATGAGCGAGCCGGCGAGGCCGAACAGCGAGGACGAGAACGAAATGCCCATGCCGCCGAGCGGGGCGGCGAGGCCTTCCTTGAGGGCGTCGAACATCGAGCCGGCGTCGCCGCCGACGCGCAGTCCCTCGATCACCTTGCCGACGGAGCCGACTGTCTCGATCAGGCCCCAGAAGGTGCCGAGCAGGCCGAGGAAGATGAGCAGTCCGGTCATGTAGCGCGACATGTCGCGCGCTTCGTCGAGCCGCGTGGCGATCGAGTCCATGATGCCGCGCATGGTCTGCGGCGAGATCGTCATGCGGCCGAGGCGGTCGCCGAGGATGGCGGCCATCGGGGCGAGCAGCACCGGCGGACGATCGACCGTGATCCCCGGATCGGCGAGCCGAAAGCTGTTGACCCAGGCGACTTCCGGAAAGAGCCGGATCACCTGGCGGAACGCCAGCAGGATGCCGATGACCAGAACCGCGATGATGAGGCCGTTGAGTCCCGGATTGGCGAGAAAGGCCTGCCAGATCTGGCGATAGAGAATGACGATCAGCAGCGCCCCGAGCACCAGAAACACCAGCATCCGGATCAAAAATATCCGGGGCGAGGAGAGCTTGAAGGGATCGATGTCTTGTGTCATGGGCGGCCCGCGCTACAGAAACGGCCCCAATATGGCACAGGCGCGGCGAAAGGGAACGCCAGCCGGCCAATTCCGCGTGTTTCGGCCGGTGCATGATCCGGTGAAGCGCAGGCGGTCCGGCGAAAAGATCATGGGCCAGCTCATGCCTTGAGAACCTGAGGGCGCGATCCGGTGCCTCGAACCCGAAATCCGCACAACCCGTGCGTCAGGTCCGCGAACTTCGGGTTCAAAAGGGGCACTAGAAACATGGCCTTACTCGTGTCCCTTTGATTCCGAGCTCCGCATGAGCGCGTGCCACGAGCCTCTGCGAACGTCGGAATTGGGACATCAGCGCAAACCGGCTCCACCTTTGCGGATCGCGCCCGTAAACGCGCCGTCAGCGCCTGTCCGCCTGCTTGATCAGCGTCAGAAGGGCGCGGTGCATGGTTTCGTTTCCGGCGACGATATGGCCCTTGGTCAGCATGCCCTCGCCGCCGTCGAGATCGCTGACGAAGCCGCCCGCCTCGCGCACCAGCAGGACCCCGGCCGCCATGTCCCAGGGCGAGAGGTCACGCTCCCAGTAGGCGTCGAGCCGGCCCGCCGCCACCCAGGCGAGGTCGAGCGACGCCGCCCCAAACCGGCCCAAGCCGGCGACCATCTCCAGCACGGAGGCGAATTAGGTCCGGAACAGCGCGAGATCGCCGCGGCCGTAGTGCGGCAATCCGCACGCGACCACCGCCTCGTCGAGCCGGCGGCGCGCCGCCACGCGCAGCCGCTGGTCGTTGAGGAACGCGCCCTTGCCGCGCTCGGCCGTGAACAGCTCCTCGCTGATCGGATTGTAGATGAGGCCGGCGACGATCGTGTCCTCGCGCTGGAGCGCGATGGCGATCGCGAACTGCGGGATGCCGTGCAGGAAGTTCGTCGTGCCGTCGAGCGGATCGACGATCCAGGTGTGCGTCTTGTCGGACCCCTCCTGGCGGCCGCCTTCCTCGCCCAGGAACCCGTAGCCGGGACGCGCCTTTGCGAGCTCGGTGCGGAGGATCTCCTCGGTGCGCCGGTCGGCGGCCGAGACGAAGTTGGCCGGCCCCTTGAGCGAGACTTGAAGATGCTCGATCTCCCCGAAGTCGCGCTTGAGGCTACGGCCCGCCTTGCGGGCGGCGGCGGTCATGACATTGAGGAGCGCGGAGCGGAGCATCGCGGCGGCCTACTCTGCCCGCCGCACGTAGGAGACTTCGTTGGTATCGACGACGATCTTCTCTCCGGCGGTGACGAACGGCGGCACCATGACGCGCAGCCCGTTCTCGAGCCGGGCCGGCTTGTAGGAGGACGCCGCCGTCTGGCCCTTGAGGACCGCGTCGGCTTCGGTGACTTCGAGCACGACATGGTCGGGAAGCCGGATCCCGATCGGCCGCTCGTCGTGCAGGTCGACGGTGACGTTCATCCCGTCCTGCAGGAACAGCGCGCGTTCGCCGACGAAATCCTCCGCCAGCTCGATCTGCTCGTAGGTGGCGACGTCCATGAACACCAGGTTGCCGCCCTGGCGATAGAGGAACTGGAACGGCTTGCGCTGGACCTCGGTTTCCTCGACGCGCGCGTCCGACCCGAAGCGCTGGTTGAGCTTGCGGCCGTCGATCAGATTCTTGAGCTCGACCTGGTTGTAGGCCGGACCTTTGCCGGGCTTCACCGCCACGGTCTTCACCGCGACCCAGAGCGAGCCGTCGTAGTCCAGCACCATGCCCGGACGGATTTCGTTGCCGCTGATCTTGGCCATGGATGCAGAACTGCCGGGTTGACGAAAGGCGCGCGTGGTGTGCCCCGCGCGGGCGGGGGCGTCAAGTGTGCGGCCGTGCGAGGCGGTCGAGCCACGGCTTGGCGGCCTTTTCGGCCGCGGCGCGCACCTCGGGCGTCTGCTTCTGGATGAAGTCTTCGAGAAAGAGATCGGTCACGCCGCCGGCGCGCGCGATGAGGTGCCATTTGGTGGCGGCGACCGGATCGGCCGGCATGCCCCGCCCGGCCGCGAGAATGCGGGCAAGGCGGTTCTGCGCGATCGCACTGCCGTGTTGCGCGGCCTTGAGGAACAGGGCGGCCGCGGCCGCCTCGTTCTTCTGCACCCCGGTGCCGTTGAACAGCGCGATGGCGTATTCGACCTGCGCGTCGAGATTGTCGGCGAGCGCCGCGGCGGCGAGCAGCTTTGCCGCCTCGCGATCGTCCTTGGGCACGCCGCGGCCCTGCTTGTAGAGCGTCGCCAGCGCGTACTGGGCTTCCGGATTTCCCGCCTGCGCGGCCTGCCGGAACAGTTCGGCGGCATGGCCGAAATCCTGCGGGAACTGCTGGCCCTCGAGATAGAGGAGCCCGAGATCGTAGGCCGCCGCCGCCTGGCCGAGCTTCGCGGCGGCCGCGAGCAGTTTCGCCGCTTCGCCGCGATCGCGTTTCACGCCGCGGCCGCCCAGATAGAACATGGCGAGCGCGAACATCGCCTCGCGGTCGCCGCGCTCGGCGGCGAGGCGGTACCACTCGGCGGCCTTCTTGTCGTCGTTCGGGACGCCGAAGCCGTTGGCATAGAGCTCGCCCAGCAGCGTCATCGACTGGGGATCGCCGCGCTCGTTGACGAGGCGGGTCGCCTCGGAAAAGGCCGTCAGGTAGTAGCCGCGCTGGTAGGCCCCGTAGGCGAGATCCGGCTCCTGGGCACTTGCCGCCGGGCGGCTCGCGACCGTCTGCGGGGGCGTGATCGCGGGCGGGCGCGCCTTCGCTCCCGCGCTTGTTTTCGGCGCCGTCTTGGTGGGTTTGCCGGGGCCTTGCGCGAGGGCGGGCGGCGCGAGCAGCAGCGCCATCGAGGCACCGCAGGCGAGGGCCCAGCCGATGATCGTCCGCCGGATCGTCCTCACCCCGCCGGCTCCACCGCGGCAAGGCGGGCGGCTGCGTCCGACACGGCTGCGGCCGGACCGCGCGGCGCGGCGAAGATGAAATCGCCGAGCGCGACGAATTCCGCGCGCGCCGCGCCGAGCGGCGCGACTTCGTCGAGAGAGGCCGCGTATCCGACGCAGGGAATCTCGAACAGCTCCGTCCACCATGCGACGCGCTCGACCACGGCCGGAAACGAGGGGCGGTGGCCGGCCGCGTCCGGTTCTCCGAACATCACGTAATCGGCTCCGGCTTCCCCGGCCAGCATCGCATCGTCGCGGGTGGCGAGGCCGCCGGCGCCCGCGATCAGGTTGGGGCGCAGGGCCGGGAGCGCCTCCTTGAGCGCCGGATAGCCGGTGAGATGGGCCCCATCGGCCCCGCAGCGCGTGACGAGGTCCGGGCGCCCTTCGAGCAGCAGGGCGGTCCCGCGGTCCTGGACAGTCGGGGCGATCGCCCGGATCCGTTCGAGGAGAGCTGCGTCGTCGGCCTCCGGCAGCCGCAGCAGGACCGCGGCGACGTCTGCCGCGCCAAGGATCGCCGGAAGCGCGCCGGCCAGCTCGGCCGGCTGGGCGAGCCGGGGGATCACCACATAAAGGCGCGTCGTCTGCGCGGGCTCTCTTCGTTGCGGTCGGGACGCCATGATCAGATCGCCTGCCAGCCGGGAGCACGGCCCGATTTGATCCTATCGAAACATGCTTCAAAATTTCCTGTCCGGCCGCATCGTCTGCGGCGAACCGGTCTCCACGTCGCCGGAAAATACTGCGGAAAACCGGATTCCACTTTCCGGACAGGATCATGCGCGAGCCAAGCGGCATGATCCCGAGAAGCGGAGGCCGGAGGTTTGGACGAGATCATGCTCGCTGCGAAAAGAGAAACGGGATGACGTTCAAAGAACGGTCATCCCGCCGGATTGGGGCAGATCGGGGGCACGGCGCGTGACGCCATCGCCGCGCCGGGAAACCGAGCGGCGCTCGGCTCACGCCGCCTTCTTCTCGAGATCGACCTGCCATTGGCCGAGCGCGGCGAGACCGTTCATGCGCGCGCGGTGCGCGAAGGCGCGCTGCGCGGCGGCGACGTTCTCGGGCTTGCCGCTCCAGGCCTTCTGCGGGGCCGCCTGCAGGGCGCGCCCGTACGAGAAGGTCACGTTCCAGGGCAGGTCCCCGCACTTGTTGATGGCGTCGAGGTGCGCGGTCGCCTCCTCGTCGGACTGTCCGCCCGAGAGGAACGCGATGCCCGGAACGGTCGCCGGCACGCAGGTCTTGAGCACGCGCACCGTCTTCTCGGCCACCTCGGCGACGGACGCGCGTTTCGGACACTTCTTGCCCGGGATCACCATGTTGGGCTTGAGCACGGTGCCTTCGAGCTGCACGCGGGCGTCGTAGAGCTCCTGGTAGAGGGTGCGCAGCACCCATTCGGTGATGGTGTAGCAGGTGTCGATGTCGTGGTTGCCGTCCATGAGGACTTCCGGCTCGACGATCGGGACGATCTGCTCCTCCTGGCAGAGCGCGGCGTAGCGCGAGAGCGCGTGCA
>CAYVBN010000412.1:0-5639 GCA_964449645.1 uncultured Hyphomicrobiales bacterium | reverse complement strand
CGCCGCAACGCCGCAGGATCGACGCGGTCGACGCCAGCGCCCGTGACCTGCACCAGCTTGAGGCTGCTGTCGGCGAACAGCTCCGGCGCGAGCTTGGGTCCGACCGCCGGGATGACCAGCGCTTGCGCGTTGCGCAGCAATCGCGGAAGCGAGGCGTCGGTCGGACCACAATAAGTGACCGACAGGGAGCGCGGCGCCGGCGCACCGGCGCGCACGAAATCGGCCTCCGGCCGGAGGCATACGACAGCGGACATGGCGTCAATCCCAAGTGATCGCGAGGTCTTCGGTGCCCTTCGTCACGTCCGACGCCGGAAAGAAGCACAGCAGGAGGAGGGGCACCGTTCCGGTGTTGCGCGTCACGTGCGGCTCGCCGGCGGGAATCAGGATCGTGTCGCCCGCCTTGAGCGGATGGGGACCGGACTCGGTGAGCGTCTTGCCTTCGCCGGAAAGCACGTAGATGCATTCCTCGAACTCGCGATGGACGTGCGGCCCGCGCAGTCGTTCGCCCGGGCGCGGCACGGGAATTTCCACGAGCCGCAGCGAGGCGTTGCGCGCGCCCTGCCGCCCGGACACGATCTCGAGCGACATGCGCCCGGGCAGCCCCAGGCGCTCGGCTTGTTCGGGCGTGACGACGCGCGCCATCACACGGCCTGCCGCAGATGCTTCACCTCGGCGACGCCGCCCAGCACGGCGTCGAGCTGCCGAAAGATCTGGCCCGCTTCGGACGCGATGGCGTCGGCGATCTGGTCCAGCATGCGTTTTCCCTTGTCCGGATTGGCGTGTTCGGGGCTGCCGTACCAGCCGGTCGGCGCGATGCAGCGGATGTCGGTGAGCACAGGCTGATAGGCGCGCGTGCGGCGCAGCTTGTCCATCGTGCTGCCGTGGCGGTGATCGGACGAGTAGTCGATCCGATCGAGGTGGACGAGCTCGGGCCGATACGCCATCACGGCGAGCGTTTCGATCTCGCCGCCGTGCGTGAGGCCGTTGCACTCGTGGCCGAACATGTCGGCGGCGACGTAGCAGGCCTGCACGGTGAGCACCGTCATGCCGTGCTCGCGGTGCAGCGCCTCGGCCGCGATGGCAAGCGAGGGAATGTTGCCCTCGTGCCAGTTGAGGATCATCAGATATTTCGCGCCGTGCTTTGCGGTCGAGGCGCAGGTCTCGATCGTGAGCCGCATGTAGGTGTCGGGCGAGAGCGTGAGCGTGCCCTCGAACGGCATGTGCATCGGCGTGACCCCGAGCGGGCAGGCGGGCAGCACCAGCCCGTCCATGCGCTCGGCGACCGCGTGGGCGATGACGTTGGCGGCGAACGTGTCGGTTCCGGTCGGCAGATGCGGTCCGTGCTGCTCGACGCTGCCGGCCGGCAGGATCACGAGCGGGTTTGTCTTGAACTGCGCGGCGATCTCCGGCTGCGTGAGATCCCAGAAATAGCGGCTAGGCAACATGAAGGGCTCCCTTGCCGAGGCGGGTGCGTGCGGTCTCGAGCACGTCGGAGATGCGCACCGTGCGGCCTTGCTCCTCGATCGACTGCAGCGCCGCGTAGACGACCGCCACCGCAACGTTGCCGTTGTACGCGGAGAGCTCGTTGCCCTGGCCGGTGCGGCAGCTTGCGGCGAACAGCTCGAGCTCGGCGCGGAACATGTCGCTCTCGCGCAGCGGAACGTTCTGGCGCTTGGCGTAGCCGTCTTTCCCGCGCTGGATGTAGAGCGTCGAGGTCTTGTGCAGGCTTTCCGGCGTATCCCAGGTGCCGAAATCGATCTCGTAATGCATCAAGCCTTTCGAGCCGAAGACGCGCACCGCGAAGATGCCGGGCGAGGTCCAGCACGAGCCGACATAGCCGACCTTTCCGTCGGCGAACTTGAGAAGCGTCATCGACTGATCGTCGACCTCCGCCCCGACCGGCGACAGCTTCGAGGCCATCGAGCCGACTTCGAGAATCTCTCCGCCCAGATAGTGCAGGACGTCGAACTGGTGGATGGCGAGCTGCGACAGCGGTCCGCCGGGCGCGCGATCCTTGTACCAGCGCCACATATTCGGCGTGAGCTCGAGCGCGCGTTCGTTGGAGAAGTTCGCCTCGATGAAGGCGACGCGGCCGAGCTCGCCGGCATCGATCGCCTCGCGGATCTGGCGGATCCCCGCCATGAGTCGGGCGCTGTGTCCCACCGTGACGGTGACGCCGTATTTCTTCTCCAGCGCCGCGATCGCCAAGCCGTCCGCGAGGGTCGCGGCGATCGGCTTCTCGGTATAGACGTGCTTGCCGGCTTTCGCGACTTCGGCCGAGAGCGGCAGGTGCTGCTCGTTCGGCACCGTCAGGATCACGCCCTTGATCTGCGGATCGGCCAGCATCGTGGCGAGATCGGGAACGGCGGGGATTCCCGTCTCCTTCGCGAAGGCGAGCCGCTTCTCCTCGGTGCGGGTGAAGCAGGCCGCGATCTCGATCTCCGGCGACGTCTTGGCGGCGCGGGTGAGTACTTTGGCCCAGCGGCCGAGACCGACGATCCCGACTTTCACCTTGTCAGACTTCATGTTCGCTTCCTCGGTTGCTTGGTACGTTATTCCCGTCATGTCCGGCGCGTCCAGCGACGCCTCGACGCGCCGAAAGTTCAGCGTTCGATCGGCGCTCCCACTAGATTGCCCCATTCGGTCCACGATCCGTCGTAGACCCGGACCTTCTCGAACCCGAGCAGCTCGGTGAGGGCGAAATACGCGACCGTCGCCCGGTGGCTCATGCGGCAATAGGCGATCACGTCGTCGCCTGCCTCGATGCCGCGCGCCGCGACGATCGACCGAAGCTCGTCCGGTGCCTTGAAGCTTTTGGTGCCGTCGAGCAGGTCGAGATAGTATAGGTGCCGGGCGCCCGGAATGCGGCCGGCGCGGACCGCCCCGACGTTGGGGCCGCCCGGTCCGCCGACGCGCTCGCCGCGGTATTCCTCCGGGGAGCGGGCGTCGAGGATCTTGATCGAATGCTCGCCAAGCGCGGCGAGAACATCGTCGCGCATGATGCGCATGTCCGGCTTGCGCGCCACCTGCGCGTAGCCCACGGCCGGCGGGGAGGGCGGCGGGTCGCGTTCCGTCGCGTGTCCCTCGGCGGTCCAGCGATAGCGTCCGCCGTCGAGCACACGGACGTTCTCGTGACCGCAATAGCGCAGCGCCCACCAAGCGTAGATGCCGAACTGCACGTCCTCGCCGTAGACGACGACCAGCGTGTCGTTGGAGATGCCGGCCGCGCCCATGCGCCGGGCAAAGAGCGCCGGGTCCGGGAAATCGCGCCGGCGCTCGTCCCAGAGCATCTCCTTCCATTTCCAGCAGACGGCGCCGGGAACGTGCCCGGCCTTGTAGGCCTGCATCTCTTCCTGCCCGAGCCCGGCGATCTCGATCAGCCGAACGGCAGGATCGCCGCGATGCGCCGCGAGCCAGGCCGGCGAGACGAGCGATCGTGTCGTGTGGTCCGTTTCGAGCATGTCAACGCGCCCCCACAGCCGTCTGTCTGCTTCGGCATTCGACCTGGATTTCCGAGCCGAGCAGGAGCCGGCTGACAACGCCGCCGGACACGGCCGCCCTCTTGATCGTGTCGCCATCCGTGCCGGAGACCTCGCCCGGGAGCCACAGCGTAATGGCGATCGCATCGTGCTCGCCGCCGGTCACCGAGGGGCGGAAGTCCACGTCGACGGAAAGACCCTCGGTCGACACGCCGCAACTTTCCAGATGGTTGCGCACCGAGCCGGCGGCGCACGAGCCGACCGCGAGCAGCAGCAGCTCGCCCGAGCTGCATCCTGCGTCGGTGCCGCCGTCCTCGATCTTCCGATCGGTGACGAATGCGTGGCGGCCTGCGCTGCACAGAAGCTTCTTTCCTCCGAGCCGTCTGACGCTCACCATGATGCACCTGCTTCACCGCAAGTCCGACAGGTAGTGCACGGCATCCGTCAGGCAGAGCGACACGCGCCATTCCACCGGTCGTCCGTCGATCGCGATCGCGGTCCGGTCGACCGAGAGGAGGGGCGTTCCGACCTTGATGCCGAGGTGTCCGGCTTCGTGCCGCTTGGCCGCGATCGCTTTGAGGTGCTCGGTCGCGCGCACGATCGTCACGCCGAATCGCGACCGGTAGAGTTCGTAAAGGTTGTTCGGCAGATCGCGCTTCTCGATCGCCGGAAAGAGGGCGCTCGGCAGGGTGATCGTTTCGAACACACAGAGCCGCCCAGCGAGCGAACGCACCCGTTCGATGCGCACGATGCGCGCGCCCGCGCGCAGGTCGAGCACGCGCGCGGCCCGCGTATCGGCCGGGCGCGTGGTGACATCGACGATCCGGCTTTCGGGAAACTCCGCCGATCCGCTGTCCGGGATCAGCTTGAAGAACTGGAACAGGATGCGGGCTTCGTCGTGGCTGGCCACATAGGTGCCGCGGCCCTGCCGACGAACGACGAAATTCTCGACCTCCATTTCGTCGAGCGCCTTGCGCACGGTGCCCTGGGACACGCCGAGGTCGGCGGCGAGATCGGGCTCGCTCGGCAGCACGGCGCCGGCCTGCCACACGCCGTCGGCGATGCGCTGCACCAGCACGTCGCGGACCTGGCGGTAGAGCGGGCGGAATCCGAGCGGCTGCTGCTGCTGCGCCGCCCGCCTCGCCGCCGATTGGGACCGTCCGATCTCGCTCACAGCCGCATGCCCCTGTTTGACTCGTCTATCTTATGTCTTATAGAAGACTATAGCGCAATGGGGAGAGGGCGAGGTATGGCGATCCCGCATCTGTTGGTTCACGACAAGAAGGACACCGTGGGTGTCGTTGTGGTCGAAGGCCTCAAGGCCGGCACCGAGATGCTCTGCGTCATCACGGCCGACAATTCCGCCTTCGCGCTCACCGCCAAGATGGACGTGCCGATCGGCCACAAGATCGCGCTCACCGACATCAAGTCGGGGGAGACCGTGTGGAAGTACGGCCAGGACATCGGCCGGGCGGTGGCGGACATCGCGCGCGGCGAGCACGTCCACGTGCACAATCTCAAGACCAAGCGGTGGTGAGCACGATGGCAACGAACGGAAAATCGAACCTGAAGTTCTCCGGCTGGCGCCGGGAGAACGGGCGCATCGGCGTGCGCAATCACGTGGTCATCCTGCCGCTCGACGATCTCTCCAACGCCGCCTGCGAAGCGGTCGCCAACAACATCAAGGGCACGCTCGCGCTCCCGCACGCCTACGGACGCCTGCAGTTCGGCGCGGATCTCGATCTCTTCTTCCGCACGATCATCGGCACCGGAGCGAATCCGAACGTGGCGGCGGCGGTCGTCATCGGCATCGAGGACGGCTGGACCAAGCGCGTGGTCGAGGGCATCGCCAAGACCGGCAAGCCGGTGACCGGCTTCGGCATCGAGGGCACGGGCGACCTGATGACGATCGCCAAGGCCTCGCGCGTCGCCAAGGACTATCTGCAGTGGGCGTCGGAGAAGCAGCGCGAGGAGTGCGACATCTCCGAGCTCTGGGTCTCGACCAAGTGCGGCGAGAGCGACACCACCACGGGGCTCGCGTCGTGTCCGACGGTCGGCAACATGTACGACAAGCTCATTCCGCGCGGCATCTACGGCGTGTTCGGCGAGACGTCGGAAATCACCGGCGCCGAGCATCTCGCCAAGGCGCGCGCGGCAAGT
>CAYVBN010000411.1:0-2048 GCA_964449645.1 uncultured Hyphomicrobiales bacterium | reverse complement strand
CATGCTTTTTACGTAAACTTAAAGTCAGTATGAGTCGTGGGCGCGCCGGGGCGGTATGGGCGGCGCCGCTGCGCGCCCGCACGCCGGTCAGGCGCGAGAGTCCCCCGGCTCAGCCGCGCCGTCGTGCAAGGCCGCATAAGTCCGGCGCAGTTCGGTGAGCGCCTCTTCGATCTCGGTTTTCTGCCGTTCCAGCATCTCGATCTGCTCGCGACACTGCTCGCGGCTGAGATTGAGGAAGCGGCGGCCGCCGTGCTCCCGGTAGCTGGCGAGCATTCCGCGGATCTCGGTCAGGGTGAAGCCGAGCCGCTTGCCCTGGAGAATGAGCGCGAGCCGCGCCCGGTCCTCCTCGCCATAGAGCCGCGTGGTGCCCTCCCGGCGCGGCTTGATCAGGCCCTTGCTCTCGTAAAACCGCAGGGTCCTGAGCGTGACGTTGAACTCCTCGGCGATCTCACCGATGGTGCGATAGTCGTTCTCCGCGTCCTGATTGGGCAAAATGCGTTCTTCTTGAGGCTGATAGGCCAAGGCTTCGTTGGACAATGACGTGCCCCCTCTTGTTGTTGGTTGTCTCCGGGGAGCGCCCACGCAACTCAGGTCCGGGGAGACGGGTTCGGAATTCTGGGTGGCTGAACGTAACGGCAGGCGGGGGGTGCCCGACAGATACCGGGCGCTAATCGGGCAGGCATTACGGTTATCTCCCGCTCACGACGCGGAATCTACCCGTATAAAGCTACCTCAGGATGCCGCCCGACGCGGGGCCCTGCCCCCGGCCTTGCCCGTTACCTGCCAGGAAGGCTCCCTGCCGGCTCCAAGCTTAACCGCTTCTTTACCCTAAACCGGAAAAGTCGGGTGGAGCACAGCGGACCGCCAATGGGCATTTCGGTCGGGCAGGAAGCGTTCCGGCAAACGCATCGTCGTCCTCTCCCGCCGACGCGGGTGTGGACATGAGTCCGGACGTCCTATGGAACGTCAAAGGCGTGCGCCGCGAGGCGCGCGAGCAGGCGCGCATGGCCGCGCAGCAATCCGGCATGTCGGTCGGCGAGTGGCTCAATTCCGTGATCATCGAATCGGCCGAGGAGATCGCGGCGCCGCGTCGCGGTTCCGCTGATCGGCGCGGGCACCCAGCGGGGACGCGGCGGGCGCCCCCCGTCGATTCCGAGCGGTTGGCCGATGTGTTGCTGCGGCTCGACCGACGGCTGGAGCAGTTGCTCTCGCACGGCCGCGAGCCGGGCGCGGGTGTGTCGCCCACAGAGGACGACGCGGATTTTGCCGAGGCCGATTCTCTGCGCGATGTCTGGTCAAAGGACGCCGACGTCGGCGTCGAACCGCCGCAACGTGGCGGGCTCTTGGCGTCCGCAGACGGACCGCCGCCCGATCTCTCCGGCCTCGAGCGTCAGCTTCAGCGCATCACGGCGCAGATCGAGAGCCTGCAGCGCCCCGCGTCGAACGACGACGTGACCGGCGCGCTGCGCGAGGAGATCGCGGCGATCGGACACATGCTCGTCGACGCGGTGCCGCGCCGCACGCTCGATGCGCTCGAGCGCGAGGTGCGCCGCCTCTCCGAGCGGCTTGCGCAGGACAGCCAGGCGCGTCCCGGCTCCGCCGAGTTCGACGGGATCGAGCGCGCCCTCGCCGACGTGCGCGCGACCATCGCCCGTCTGGTGCCGGCGGAAACCGCCCATGCCCTGCACGAGGCCGTGAAGGCGCTCGCCGGCAAGGTGGACCAGCTCTCCGGCGCGGGCCGCGATTCGACGGTTCTGCAGCAGATCGAGGCGACGCTCACGGCGGTGCGCGGCATGCTCGCCAATGTGGCCTCGCGCGATGCGCTCACGGAGCTCGCGGGCGAGCTCCGCGTCCTCACGGTTCGGGTCGACCGCGCGCTTGCGATCGGCAACAGCAGCAGCGAGCTTCTGCGCACGATCGACAAGCGCATCACCGCGCTCGCCGCCGCCATCGAGAGCGACCGGCGCGGGACGCCCGGTCATTCCGCGGGGCTCGATGCCATGATCGTCGGTCTCGGCGAGAAGATCGACCGCCTGCGGTCCACGCAC
>CAYVBN010000410.1:0-5303 GCA_964449645.1 uncultured Hyphomicrobiales bacterium | reverse complement strand
GGTCGTCGGCGGTCGGCCTCTACGTGACCAGCTTCTACATCGGCGGCAGTTGCGGTGCGGCGATGGGCGGCGTCGCCTGGATCTACGGCGGCTGGCCGGCCTGCGTCGCCATGATCGCCGCCATGCTGGTCATCATGGGCGCGATCGTGACGCTCACCTGGCGTCGCACGACCCAGCCGCAGTAACGGCTCTAGCAGCGCGCCGGTGAGCACGCAGGCATAGATCGCCTGCGTCGCCGCGCCCGCTTCGAGCTTCCGTCCGGTATGGCCGAGCGTCGCGCGCGTCATCACCGCGAGCGTCATCAGACCGATCGCCCCGGTGGTCCAGGCGTGAATGCCGGCCCCGAGCGGAACCTGCGCCGGCCACAGCACCGAGGCGCCGACGAGCAGAAACCCGATGGGCACGAACAGATAGGCGGCATGCAGCACCAGCACGAGGCGATCGGCGAACGTGCGGTCGCCCGCCCAGCGCGCGAGCCGCCAGGCATGCAGGCCGCCGGCGACCAGCAGCAGCACGCCTGCCGCCGCCTGCGTCGGGACGATGGCCCACGCCGCGAGGGCGACGCCTCCGACGCCGAGACAGAGCGCGTCGAAGCGTCCGAAGGAGATCGGCAGACGGCCCGGATTGGAGCGCACGAGCCAGTTGTGCGTGAAGCTCGGAATGATGCGGCCGCCGATCAGCGTGACGAGGCCGATCACCGCCGCGACCCCCAGCCGATTGCCGTAATCGGCCGCGCCGAAGAGTAGGATCTCGACGTGCCAGACGACATTGGCGGCGATGATCAGCGCGAGCACGACGAGCACACGCAGATTGCGCCAGTTCCGTCCGGCCACGATCTCGCGCAGGCAGACCGTCAGCAGCACGCCCAGAAAGGCGACGTCGATCACCGCCGCCGGCACCAGCCCGATCTCGCCCGAGAGCAGCATCGCGAGCCGGCCCGCCGCCCACAGGAACGCGAGGCCGACGAGCGGGGCGCCGCACACCGGCAGGCGGCCGCTCCAGTTCGGAATCGCCGTGAGAAGAAAACCGGCGATCGTCGCCGCCACATAGCCCCAGACCATCTCATGCACGTGCCAGTCGAGCGGGCTGACGGCGATCGGCAGCGTGAGGTCACCGAAATACTGCGGGATCCACAGCAGAACGGCCGCGGCGGACCACACGGCCGCGCCGAGAAAGAAGGGGCGGAAGCCGTAGGAGAACAGGGCCGGCCCGGCATAATTGCGCCGGCGGGCAAGAGCGGCGGGTATCGACATGGCAACGATCCGATCGCGCACGGTGAGTTCGCTGTTCGATCAATACCAAGATCGCACGGTTCAGGCGAAAACGCCCGCCGAATGGCGGGCGTTCCGTATCCGCATGACTGCAACAAGCGCGTGGGATCACGTCTGCGACTGCATGCCGCCGGGCCCGAGCCGCGGGTGCGGACCGTTTGGCGTGCCGTCCCCAGCCGCGCCGTCCCGGCCTGACCGGTGGTCGCCGCCGTCGCCAGCGGCTGCCCATTTTCCAGGCGGTTTCCGGTGAAGGCCCGCGCCTGCGCGGCGTTTTCCTTGTCCGATGTTGGCGCGACGTTTGCATCGGGCATACCGACGAGCGCCCGCCGGGTCGCAGGATCGAATGCGGGCGGAGTGGAGGCTTGGCGGTGCGCCTTGCGTTCGACGAGATGAAGGGAACGGACGGGCTCGTCCGGCCGGCCTATGCCGAGCTTTCCTCGTGGCTCGGCGAGGTGCCGCCCGAAGTCCTCGATCAGCGGCGACGCGAGGCCGAGCTGTTGTTTCGCCGCATCGGAATCACCTTCGCGGTTTACGGCGAGCCGAATGCCCAGGAGCGGCTGATCCCGTTCGACGTCATTCCCCGCATCCTGTCGGCCGCGGAATGGGACATTCTGCGCCGCGGGCTCGAGCAGCGCGTCAAAGCGATCAACGAATTCCTCCGCGACATCTACGGCCGGCGCGAGATCCTCCGGGCCGGCCTCGTTCCCGAGGACCTCATATTCCAGAATCCAGCCTTCTGCGTCGAGATGAACGGCCTGACGGTGCCGCACGGCATCTACGTCCACGTCGCCGGCATCGACATCGTGCGGACCGATGCCGACACGTTCTACGTGCTCGAGGACAACGCGCGCACCCCGTCCGGCGTCTCCTACATGCTGGAGAACCGCGAAGTCATGCGGCGGCTGTTTCCCGAACTGTTCGCGCGCCACCGCATCGCGCCGGTCGAGAACTATCCGAACGAGATGCTCGATGCGCTCAAGTCCGTCGCCCCGCAGGCCGCCTCCGGCGATCCGACCGTCGTCCTGTTGACACCCGGTCCCTACAACTCCGCCTACTACGAGCATTCCTTTCTCGCCGACAAGCTCGGCGTCGAACTGGTCGAGGGACGCGATCTGTTCGTGAAGGACGGGTTCGTCCACATGCGCACGACCCGGGGCCCGAAGCAGGTCGACGTCATCTATCGGCGCGTGGATGACGAGTTTCTCGATCCGCTGGCGTTCCGGCCCGATTCCGCCCTTGGGGTCGCCGGGCTGATGTCGAGCTACCAAAGCGGCAACGTCACCATCGCGAACGCGGTCGGAACCGGGATCGCCGACGACAAGGCGGTCTACAGCTACATGCCGGAGATCCTGAAATTCTATCTCGGCGAGGAGCCGATCCTGAAGAACGTGCCGACCTGGCGCTGTCGCGAAGACGACCACCTCGCCTACGTGCTCGACCACCTCGAACAATTGGTGGTCAAGGAGGTCCACGGCTCGGGCGGGTACGGCATGATGATCGGGCCGATGGCCCCCAAGGCGATGATCTCGGCCTTCCGCACCAGGATGAAGCTCGATCCGAAGCGGTTCATCGCCCAACCCACGCTTGCGCTCTCGACCTGTCCAACCTGCGTCGAGGCCGGCGTCGCGCCCCGCCACGTCGATCTGCGCCCGTTCGTCCTCACCGGGCGCGACAGCATCCGCATCGTTCCGGGCGGTCTGACGCGTGTCGCGCTCGAGCAGGAATCGCTCATCGTCAATTCGAGCCAGGGTGGAGGGACCAAGGACACATGGATCCTCGATCGATGACGACGCCACGCGCGCGCCACGCGCACCGGCCGACGTCGCCGCGCGACCCGGTCGGGAGGCGACGGCGAGAGCCCCGCAACGGGACCGTCTGAGATGCTGTCGCGCACCGCCGAAAACCTGTTCTGGCTGGCGCGCTATGTCGAGCGCGCGGAATATCTCGCCCGCATCCTCGAAGCGACGCAGCGGCTGACCACGATGCCCCTCGCCTATGTCGGCGAATCGAACGAATGGGCGTCCGCAGTGACGACGGCCGGGTGCTCCGAGGCCTTTTTTGCCATCTATTCGGCGGCGACCGAGGAAACCGTGACCGACTTCCTCGCGTTCTCGCCCGCCAATCCGTCCTCGATCCGCAAATGCTTCGAGACCGCCCGCACGAACGCGCGCGCGGTGCGCACCGCGCTCACGGTCGAGATGTGGGACGCGATCAACAGCACCTGGCTCGAGCTCAAGCATTTCGGCAATCAGCCCACGTCACGCGGCGAGATCGCACGCTTCCTGCGCTGGGTGCAGGAATCGTCGCTGCGCTTCGACGGCAGCGCTTACCGGACCATGCTGCGCAACGACGCCTATTGGTTCTCCCGGCTCGGCGTCTACGTCGAACGCGCCGACAACACGGCGCGCATCCTCGACGTGAAGTACCATCTGCTTCTGCCGGCAAACGAGCGCATCGGCGGACCGCTCGATTATTTCCAGTGGTCGGGGATCCTGCGCTCGGTCTCGGCGCTGACCGCCTATCACTGGGTCTATCGCGAAAGCCTCAAGCCATGGCTGATCGCGGATCTCCTCATCCTCAACGCGCAGATGCCGCGCTCGCTCGCGAGCTGCTACGAGAACCTGGTGCGGAACCTCGATCAGATCGCGGATGTCTACGGACAGCAGGGCCCGGCCCAGCGGCAGTCCCGCGCGATCCATGCGCGGCTGAAGAACACCCGCATCGAAGACATTTTCCAGAATGGCCTGCACGAGTTCATCGGCGCGTTCATTGCCGACAACAACCGCCTGGGCTGCACGGTCGCGCAGCAATATCTGGCCTGATGTTCCCACGCGCCGGGATCGCGTTTTCTCGCCGGGCGGGCGGTGCCGGCGACCACCGGGCTCGCAACCCGCAGGCCGATGGAGTTGGCATGATCGAAGGCAAGACCACGGTTTCCTGACCATGCACATCTTCGTTTCGCACGAAACCGTCTACCGCTATGATCGTCCGGTCAGCGGAATCATCCAGATTCTGCGCCTGACCCCGCGCGATCACGACGGCCAGCATGTGAACCGGTGGCGGATCGACGTGTCGAAGACCTGCCGGCTCGTCCGTCATGAGGATGCCTTCGGCAACGTCACTCACGTCCTCGCCGTCGATGGTCCTCTTGCGGAGCTGCGCGTCGCGGTCGACGGCGAGGTGGACACGAAGGACACCAGCGGGATCGTGCGGGATGCCGTCGAGCGTTTCCCGCCGAGCCTGTTTCTGCGGGCGACCCCGCTGACCGCGCCGGATCCGGCGATCGTCGATTTCGCCAAAGAGACACGCGAGGCGGCGGGGGACGAGATGCTCAACGTGCTGCATCACCTGCTGCTGCGGCTGCATCGCGAGCTGGCATACGACCTCAATTCCACCCGCGCGGCGACAACCGCGGCCGAGGCTTTCGCGCTCAAACGCGGCGTGTGCCAGGATCTGGCGCATATCTTCATCGCGGCGTCCCGCTGCCTCGGCATCCCGGCGCGCTATGTCGGCGGTCACCTCCATCGCGTCGACGGCGTAACCGAGCAGGAGGCCGGTCACGCCTGGGCCGAAGCTTTCGTCCCCGATCTCGGATGGGTGGCCTTCGATCCCGCCAACGGCATCTGCGCAACCGAAGCCCATGTGCGCGTCGCCATCGGTCTCGACTATCTGGGAGCGGCGCCCGTGCGCGGCAGCCGCTACGGCGGCGGAAGCGAGACGCTCGAGGTTGCGGTCCGCGTCGATCAGGCGGCGCAGCAGGTGCAAAGCTGAACGGGCGCGCTTCTGCACAGCCGGATTGTTTGCCGGCGTACGATCCGCAAAGGCGGGCACCCGTTTTGCTGCGCGATCAAGCCCGCGCGGCAGGACCGCAAATGAAAACGCCCGCCGAATTGGGCGGGCGTTCCGTATCCGATTGCGATGGCGCGCGGGATCAGGCCTGCGGCTGCGGCTCCATGCCGCCGGGCTCGGGCCGCGGACGCGGCTTGCCGGCGGTCGGAACCGCCGAGGAGCGCGGCGTGGTCGGCTCGATGA
>CAYVBN010000409.1:0-5394 GCA_964449645.1 uncultured Hyphomicrobiales bacterium | reverse complement strand
GGCGCGGGATCAGGTAGTTGCGGGCGATCTGGAGCTTTTCGCCTTCGGTGTAGCCGGAAAGCTGCAAGATCTCCATGCGGTCGCGCAGCGGGCCGGGGATCGTATCGAGCATGTTCGCCGTGGCGATGAACACGACGGCCGAAAGATCGAAGGGCACGCCGAGATAGTTGTCCCGGAACGTGTTGTTCTGCTCCGGATCCAACACTTCGAGCAGCGCCGCGGACGGATCACCGTGGATGCCGGCGCCGAGCTTGTCGATCTCGTCGAGCATCATCACGCAATTGCGTGCGCCCGCCTTGCGGATCGCCTGGATGATGTTGCCCGGCAATGCACCGATGTAGGTGCGGCGATGGCCGCGGATCTCCGCTTCGTCGTGCACGCCGCCGAGGCTGACGCGCACGAACTTGCGGTTCATCGCGCGCGCGATCGATTGACCGAGCGACGTCTTGCCGACACCGGGAGGACCGACGAAGCAGAGAATCGGCGCCTTTCCCTGCGGCGCGAGCTTGCGCACCGCCAGGTATTCGATGATACGGCGCTTGATCTTCTCCAGGCCGTAGTGATCCTCGTCGAGGATGCGCCGCGCCTCGCCGATGTCGATCGGGGTTTCCTCGGGCAGGCTCCACGGCAATTCGATCAGCCAGTCGAGATAGGTGCGCACCATGCCGTATTCGCCCGCGGCCTCCGGCATGCGCTGGAGGCGCCGCAGCTCCTTGCGGGCCTGATCCTCGATCTCCTTCGGCATCTGCGCCTTGGTGATGGCCTGGTCGAGTTCGGCGATTTCGGCCGCCTTGCCCTCCTCGCCCTCGCCGAGCTGGCGTTGGATCGCAGCCATCTGCTCGCGCAGCAGGACCTCGCGCTGCCGCTCGTCGAGCGCAGCCTTGGTCTGGCGGCCGATCTCCTGCGAGAGCCGCAGCACCTCGATGCGAAGCGACAGCATGCGCGAGACCTTGTCCATGCGCGCGCTGACGTCGAGCGTCTCCAGGATCTCCTGCTTGTCGCTCGGCTTTTCGTCCATGTAGGCCATCGCCAGGTCGGCGAGCGCGGCCGGCGATTCGACCGACTGCACGGCGGTCAGCAGTTCGGGCGGCGCCTGCGGCAGCAATTGGATCGCCTCGACGGCCTGCGCCTTCAGATTGAGAAAGCGCGCCTCGATCTCGGGCGTGCGCCGGTCCTGCTCCGGGACGCGCAGCACCCGGGCGACCATGAACGGCCAGCCGTTGAGGAATTCGATGATCTGGAAGCGCTGCTCGCCCTGGCAGACGAGGTGATGCGTGCCGTCCGGCGCCGTGACGTAGCGCACGATGTTGGCGACCGTCCCCATGCGATGCATGTCGATCGGGTTGGGATCGGCCACGTCGGAATTGCGCTGCATGAGGATGCCGACCTGACGCTGGTCGCGTATAGCCTGCTGGGCGGCGGAAACCGATTTCCGTCGTCCGATCGTGATCGGCAGCACCAGCCCGGGAAACAGCACCGTGTTGCGGACCGGAACGATGATGAGCGCGTCAGCAGGCAGAGGCGGCAAAGACGGCGCGCCCCGGCCCGGGACCTCTTCGCTCGATGACAGGAATTGAGTGTCAGCCACGTAGGGTACCTGCTTTCTGAAGGATGATCAGCAGACAGCCGTCGACGGCGGTTCGGCGGATGCCGCTGTAACGTCCGGCCGGCAGCGACACGCGGCGCTGGAAACGCCCTTGCGGAAGCTCCAGCCGGTGGATGACGGCGGTCGTCAGTTCGGGTGGAAGCGTCCGTGTGCCGGCGATGAGCAGATGACCGTCTTCGATCACCGCCTCCGCGGCGTCCTGATTGACGCCCGGAAGCGCCACCAGAACGAGAACCTCGCGCTCCGTCTCGAGGATGTCGACCGGCGGCTCCCAGACGGGGTGCCGGGCGGAAGATTCGAGCGGCCTGAAGAGCTCGCGATGCAGCCGCTCGGCGCGGGCCAACATCTCGCATGCTACAGACCACATCCAATGACGCGTGAGATCTCGATTCATAGATTGCCTGCCGGATACCATATGTGAGGAGCCGCCCCGCCGAATTCAACATCCGGCCACAATCGCGGCTTCGGGGGCGTCCGCCCGAGCGCACAATGCCCGCGAAGGATTCGCGCAACAAGCGCACGGCCGGGCACCTGCGCGCAGCCGCAAAATGGGCCCGATCGTGCCCGGCATCGTCGAATTTGCGACTCATTGCGACCGGATTTCCCGAACAGATTGGCGCGACAACGAATCGGATCGGCATTCGTGGGGAATGTCGGGCCACAGAGCCAGTCACGGGGACAGATATGCCGATACTCACGTCGACACTTGCGCCGACGCGCCTTGCAGCGATCGCACCCCTTGCGGTCGCGGCCGCTTTCGTCACGAGCGCCCTCGCCGCTCCGTCCGGAGAAAAGCAGGCGGCGGACCCGTGCATCGCGGCACCCAATTCTCCAGCGCCACAGGGCAAGCATTGGTACTATCGGACAGACCGGGCGAAGCAGCGCAAGTGCTGGTATTTGGCCGACGCAGGCAAGAAGGTGCAGGCCGTCCCGCAGTCCAGCGCATCGGCCTCCCCGCCGGCCCAAGCGGAGGCTGGTTCTGCCAATCGGGGCCTGCACGCCCCGAGACATCGACAGGTCAATCGCGCGATCTTCGGCGCCGACTCCGAAGCCGATCGGACCCCTGTGGGATCGATTTCGACGCTCACCGCTCCGGACGTCCAGGCCGCGCCGCCGGCTTTCGGGCTTCGGCAGCCCGCTCCATCACCGGCGGCGGCTCCGGTCGAGACCGAGGCAAGCACCGCACCGGCCCAGTTCGAGGCGCCGTCGCCTTCCGAACCTGCCACGCAGGATGCGGCCCGACCGGATCGTCCTCTCTCCGCCTACCCGGTCGTCGCCACGCCGGACGCGACGGCCGCGTTCGAGCCCGCCGCCCGGACGCAGGAGCCGGCGCCCGCGCCCGTCACCACGGAGGCAACCGCGGCAGCGGCTCCCGTTTCGGCTTCGGGCGCGTCCGCCGACGACACGACCGTTCAGGCCGGAATGCCGACCCACGTGCTTCTGCTGCTCGCGGGCGCCCTGGCGGCCGCCGCCATCGTGGGACACGCGATCTATCGGATGGTTGCCGAACGGCGGCGGCGGGTCCGGATCGACCAGCGCGAGGTTGTCTGGAATTCCGTTTACGAGCAACCGAACGTGAACTTCGGCGTGCCGGCCAACGAGGCTACCCCGCACGACGACGTGGAGAGGACCTTGCAGGAGATCCTGCGCGCCTGTGGGCACCGTGCCGCGTGACGCGAGGCGTCACGCTTCGGTCCAGCGGCCGATCCAGGCGTCGATGGCGTCCTGCGCCTTGGTGACCACGATGCCGAGAACAGCCAGCACGATGAGCACCGCGAACACCTGTTCGGTCTCGAGCACCTGCCCGGCGAGATAGAGCCGAGCGCCGAGACCGACCTTCCCGACCACCATTTCGGCGGCGACCACCAGGATGATGGAGACGCCAAGCCCGAGGCGCAGCCCGGCGAAAATCGACGGGACCGCGCTCGGCAGCAGCACCTTGCGGACGATCTGCTCCTCGCCGGCGCCGAGATCGCGCGCCGCCAGCACCAGGCCGGGATCGCATTGCCGAATGCCGAGCACCGTGTTGATGACGATCGGGAAGATGGCGCCGAGAAACGAAATGGTCAGCATGAACGGTCCGCCGGTCCCGAGCCAGATGATGAACAACGGGATGAGCGTCACCTTCGGCAACGGATAGAGCGCGGCAATGAAATTGTCGGCGATGGCGCTGACCCGCTCCGACCGCGCCATCCAGACGCCGAGCAGCGTTCCGAGCACGATGGCCACGGCGAAACCGCCGAAGATGCGCGCGAGCGTGACGGCGAGATCGACGCCGAGGCCGCCCGAGCGAAACATCTCGAACAGCGCCACGACGATGTGCGTCGGCCGCGGCAGATAGATCGGATTGAGGTTGGCGAGGAGGACCAGCACCTCCCAGGCGACCAGCACGGCTCCGACCGCGATCCAGCCGAGCGTGCGGGGCTCGCCGAGCCTGGCGAGAAGGCCTATCCCGCGGCGGGACGGCCCGGAGCTGCGCACCGGCACGACCTCGGTCATGACGCCGCCTCCGTCGCCATTGCGCGCAGCACCTCATCCCGCAACAGGCCGTAGATGTCCTCGAACAGGCGGGCGTAAGCCGGATCGCGCGTGGTGGCGATGGTCCGCGGGCGCGGCAGCTCGATCGGAATCTGCGCGGCGACGCGGCCCGGCCGCGCCGTCATCACCAGGACGTGGTCGGCCAGCAGAATGGCTTCCTCGATCGAATGGGTGACGAGGACGGCCGTGGTCCCGCCGCTTTCGACGAGCTTCGCCAGTTGTTCCTGCAGCACCAGCCGGGTCTGAGCGTCGAGCGCTCCGAACGGCTCGTCGAGCAGCAGGATTTCCGGGTCCATCACCAGCGCGCGCGCCAGGCCGACGCGTTGGCGCATGCCGCCCGACAACTGGCGCGGATACTTCTCCTCGAATCCGGCAAGGTCGACCCGGCCGAGTGCCCGCCGCGCCCGCTCGACGCGTTCGCGATGCGGCACGCCGGCGAGTTCCAGCCCGAACGCGACGTTGTCGATCACCGTCCGCCACGGAAACAGGTTGAACGCCTGCCAGACGGTCGCCATCGCGGGCGCCTGCATGGCGCCGTTCGAGCCGTCCGCACGCGCGTACGTCACCCGCCCCTGTGACGGCTGAAGCAGGCCGCGCATGATGAGAAGCAGCGTGCTCTTGCCGCAGCCGCTCGGCCCGATGACCGCCGTGACCTTTCCGGCCTCGATCCGGCAGTCGACGTTGTGGAGCGCACGGACCGGGGTGCCACGTTTGGACGTATAGGTCAGGCCGATCTCCGCGCAGGAGATGGCCGCCCCGGCCTGCACCGCTGACGCGTTCATGTGAACGGATTGGCGGTCTTGAGCTTCTCGGCTGCTTCTGTTGCCGGCGAGAGGTCGAACATGGTGTCCTTGGAGACGGTTCCGTTCACCATTTTCATCGTGCCGGAAATGAAGGCGAACTGCGCCATCACCGAGTCGATGTTCGGCATTCCGTTCTCGTCGAACCAGGTCCAGCGCGGCGCGGCGCGCTCGATCAGCGCCTCGGGTACTTTCGTCGCGCCGGAGATCGTCTTGATGACCTCCGGATCCTTGTCGGCCGCCGCCTTGTTGAACAGGCGGGCCGCGTGCGTGTGCACCATGGCGAAATGCACCGCCGCCGCCCGGTTCTTCTCCAGGAACGGCTTCGACATCACCCAGCAGGCGAGTTGCGCATAGGGTTCGATATCCGAACCGTAGCCGACGATCTTGCCGACGTTGTTCTTCTCGGCGAGGTAGGCGAGCGGAACCGGGATGTTGGCGGCATCGGCG
>CAYVBN010000408.1:0-5802 GCA_964449645.1 uncultured Hyphomicrobiales bacterium | reverse complement strand
TAGAGCAGGATGACTTTTCTACAAATCGCCATCCCGCTCCAGCTCTTTGATTGGAGCATGATCTTTTCCGAAAACCGGCGCCCACCTTCCGGGATCATGCTCTATCGCGGCGAGATGGCGACCCCCCAGGGGAGCTCGCCCACCTGGATCGTCTTGATCACCTTGCGGGCGGCCACGTCGATCACCGAGAGGTCGTTCGACACCCCATTGGTGGTAAGGAGGTATTTTTCGTCGGGCGTGAAGGCCGTGTGCCAGACCCGCTGGCCGACGAGCAGATATTTCTCCACTTCGTGGGTCGTCCCGTTCACCACCGCGATGCGGTTGGCGGGGCCGAGCGCTACGAATCCGGTCTTGCCGTCCTTGGTGATGCTGATGCCGACCGGCTGGATCGCTTCCTTGCGCAGTCCGGGAATTTGGAACTCGATCTTCTTGACGACCACGTGCTTCACGGGATCGATCACGCTCACCGTGCCGCCCACCTCCGAAGACACCCAGAGTTCTGAACTGTCGCGCTTGAATTCGGCGAAGCGGGGGCGTGAATCCACCAGCACGTTGGCGACGATCTGGTGGGTCGCCGTATCGATGAAGTGCGCCATGTTGGTGGTTTCGGACGTGTTGACGAGAATCTTGCCGTCGGGGCTGATGCCCATGCCCTCGGGCTCGACGCCGACCTGGACTTCGCCGAGGGGCGCACGCTTGGCGAGATCGATGATCGTCACCGTGTTGTCGTTCTCGTTGGCGACGTAGACGGTCTTTCCGCTCGGGTCCTGCGTGAAAAGCTCCGGATCAGGGCCGGAGGGCAGGGTCGCGGTGATCTCGCCCGAGGCCGTGTCGATCATCTGGATCGTGTCGTCGTCGCCGACCGCGACGAGGACGTACTTTCCGTCCTTGGTCACTTCGATTCCGCGCGGCCGCTGCCCGACCTTGATGGTTTTCACCACCTCGAACTTGTCGGTGTCGACCACGCTGACGGTGTTGCTGCGCTCGTTCGACACATAGGCCGTGTAGGCGCCCGCCGGCGCCGCGAGGCTCGTCGCAAGGCTCGTCCCCAGCACAATGGCGCGCCACATGGCCGATATCCCTCGAACGTCACTTGAGCTTGCACTTGGTCTCGGGCCGATCGTACCCGAGCGTATCGAGCTCCGACACCTGGTGCAGGAAACCTTCCTGCGGCGAGACCGACACGATAGTCCTGCCGTCGGCGAGCAGGATCGGCTGGCGCAGTTGCAGGTTCCAGTCGCGAAGCGTCAGCCTCTGCCCCTTGAAGGCGGCGAGCGCGAAATCGGGATTGAGCAGGAACGCGAGCAGGGACTTCGGGTCGGCCGAGCTCGTATGCGCAACGCCTTCGCCGATCATCCGCACCGCTTCCCAGGCCTGCATGTCGAGCGCATCCATGCGGCGCGAGAACTTCTTCATGAAGCGGTCCTGCATCTGCACCGCCCCCCACTGATCGTGCGCCGGGTCCCAACTCGTCGGGACGAGGCCGGCCGATCCGGCGACGGGCCGCGGGTCCCAGGTCCGGTACGGCAGGTAGCCGGCGAAGACTTCGCTTTCATCCGCCGCGACCAGAACGTCGTAGGCCGGGGCCTGTTGGGTGAAGACCGGCATCTGGCGCTGGATCTGCACCACGCCGCTGTCCGTCCGCCGCGCGCCGCCGGTGTCCTCGAACACCCGCTCCTGGACGATCTTCGCCCCGAACCGGCGGGCGGACCGCCGCAGTGCGTCGGCATAAAGCTTGTCGGGCTCGTGCGAGCCGACGACCAGCAGCCACCGGCGCCACTGTTTCCAGACCAGATACTGCGCGAGGCCGTCCGCCAGCATCGACCGGGTCGGCGCCGTGTGGACGACGTTGGCGCGGCAGTCCTCTTCGCGCAGGCGGTCGTCGGTCGCGCCGACATTGAAGAACAGGAGCCCGCGCGTGCGGCCGGCGTCGGCGGCTTTCAGAAGGGCGTCGGCGGGCAGGTCCGCGAGCACCAGCGAGACGCCCTGATCGGCAAGCGCGGCCGTTGCTGCCGCCGGATCGTCGTTCGGCTTCAGGCGCGTTTCGATCAGCGAGAAATGCTGATTGAGGAACTTGCCGGTCGTGTTGTTGTCGTCGATGGCGAGCTGTGCGCCGGCGAGACCGTCGTTTTCCGCCGGCATCTGGACCAGCGAGATGGTGATCTTGGTCTCGCCGCCGTGCAGGTAGCCGATCTTGGCCTCGATCGGGTCGGCGGCCGCCCGGTTGGCGAGGAGGGCGGCGAGAACGGCGGCCAGCAGGACTCGGAACAACATCGCGCTCCACTGATGGTCGCCCGCCCGATGATGAAACGCACAATACATGGTCAAACCATGGTGGGGCCGTTGCGGTCCTTCGCCGCGGACCGTCGCCGATGCCCGTCGGCCTCGATGGCAGGCCGTGGCCCCCTATGTTAGGGTCTTCGGCGGGCTGCTTCCAAGCCTCGGCGTGGGCGCTTCCGCCCAGCCGCTCGGTCGGCCCCCACCCATCCCTTCATGCCGAGACGCAAACGGCGATTTTCTCCTGGAGCGCGGTCATGACCATGCTGTTGGCGAGCGTGAACGGTCCCGAAGAGGCTGCCGTCGTGCTCGCGCAGGGGGCCGATATCATCGATCTGAAGGACGCTACGCGTGGGGCGCTGGGCGCGGTCGCGCCCGAGATGGTTTCTGCCACGGTGCGGGCGATCGCGGGGCGGCGGCCGGTGAGTGCGGTCGTGGGCGATCTTCCGATGGCGCCGGCGCTGCTGACCGATGCGGTCCGCCGCATGGCCGAAACGGGCGTGGACTACGTGAAAGTCGGATTGTTCCCCGGGCCGGGGCGGGCCGCTTGCATCCGCGCGCTCGGATCGGTCGCCGCGGCGGCGAAGATCATCGGCGTGATGTTCGCTGACGGCGAGCCGGATAACGAGCTCGTGTCCCTCATGGCGGAGGCCGGGTTCGCCGGCGCCATGCTCGACACCGCGCACAAGCACGAGGGGCGGCTGCTGGACCGCATGGATGTCGCACGGCTGAGGACGTTCGTCGGCGCCTGCCGCGCGCACGGGCTGATGGCCGGTCTCGCCGGCTCGCTCGAAGCGCCGGATGTTCCCCGGCTCCTGCTGCTCGAACCCGACGTGCTCGGCTTTCGTGGGGCGCTCTGCGCCGACCGCGACCGCACCGCACGGATCGACCCGGACGCGGCCCGCCTGATCCGCGACCTCATCCCGCTCGACGCGCGTTCCGGCGTCCTTGCCGAATCCGCGGAGGCGACCGCCGACTACCGGCTGCTCGCCGCCCGCGGCTACTCGGTCGACCCGAACGATGTAAGCCTGACCGATCGCATCTTCGTGCGCGATTTCGTGCTGCCGGTGCGGATCGGTGTTTACGCTCATGAGCACGAGAAGCCGCAGCGGGTGCGCTTCAACGTCGATGTGCGGGTGCGGCGGGCCGGGCGGGCGAGCGCCGACATGCGCGACGTGTTCTCCTATGACGTGATCACCGACGGCATTCGCCTCATCGTCGCACAGGGACACATTCCGCTGGTCGAGACCTTGGCCGAGCAGGTCGCCGCCATCGTGCTCTCCCATCCGCGCGCCGTCAGCGTGACGGTCCAGGCCGAGAAACTCGACCTCGGTTCGGGCAGCGTCGGGGTCGAAGTTCGCCGCGAACGCTCGGCCGAGGTGGCCGAAGTCTATCATCTTTATCCCGCCGCGGCGGGACGCACGCCGAAAGCCGGAGAGTGACGGCGCACGCGCACGCCACGACGGTGGTCAAGCTGGGCGGGAGCCTCGTCGGTTCTCCCCATTTGCCCGGATGGATCGACGCGCTGTCGCGCTGCAAGGGGCGGGCGGTGATCGTTCCGGGCGGCGGCCCGTTTGCGGACACAGTGCGTACGGCACAGCAGGACCTCGGCTTCGACGATCGTATCGCGCACCGGATGGCGCTGCTCGCCATGGATCAGTTCGCCTGTGCGCTGAGCGGGATGGGCGGATTCGTGCTCGCGGCCTCGCGGGAGGACATGGAGCGCGCGCTGCAGCAGGGCGGTGTTCCGGTCTGGCTGCCGAGCCCGATGGTGCTCGGCGCGCCGGACATTCCGTGGTCCTGGGACGTGACGTCGGACAGCCTCGCCGTCTGGCTCGCAGGTCGGCTGCAGGCGGCGCGGCTCTTGCTCGTCAAGCGGGTCGAACCCACCGGCGGACACCTGGGCGCCGCCGAGTTTGCCGCGGCCGGAATCGTCGATGGGGCATTCGCGAGGTTTCTCGCCGCCGGCGGAATCGAGGCGGCGATCGTTGGTCCGACCGCCCATGCGGCCACGGCCGACGCGATCCGGGCAGGGGGCGCCATCGGCGTCCCGATCGGCTTGCCATAACGGCATGCGCGGGCGTTAGAATCAGCACATGGCCAAGGTCAAGACACCGCGCTGGGGCTGGGCGCTGACGGGTTCCGGGCATTTCTTCAAGGAATGCCTGACGATGATCCGCGAGCTCGACGAGGTCGACCTGTTCGTCAGCAAGGCGGCCGCCGAGGTGATCCGCATGTACAAGCAGGAGCTCGTGCTGCCGAAGTCGGCGCGGATCTTTCGCGACACGACCGCGAGCGCGGCGCCGGTCGGTCTCTTCTATTACGGCGTATTTCACACGCTCGTGCTCGCCCCGGCGACGTCGAACACGGTCGCCAAATGCGTGCTGGGCATCTCCGACAATCTCGCCACCAACGTCTTCGCCCAGGCCGGCAAGTGCCGTGTCCCGGCGATCGTGTTCGCCTGCGACACGGCGCCCGAACTCGAGACCGAGGCGCCGAAAGGGATGGTCAAGGTCTATCCGCGCGCCATCGACCTCGAGAACACGCGGCGGCTGAAGGACTTCGAAGGCACGAGCGTCGTCGAATCCCTCGATCAGCTCGCGCAGGCGTTGCAGCGGCGCAAGCGCGAGCTGGCGTCCGCATGACCGAGCACATCCTGTTCCTGACCGGTCACCTGGCGCGGCCGCGGCTCGAGAAGGTCCTGACGGGGCTCGGAGACGCCGGCTTTGCGTGGTCGATCGCCGACGTCGGCGTGAAGGTCGCGGCGCTGATGACCGAAGCGATCATCGCCCGCCGGCTGCCGCGTCCGGTCGATGCGAACCGCATCATCGTGCCCGGCCGCTGCCGCGCCGATCTCGATCGTCTCTCCACTGAATTCGGCGTGCCGTTCGAGCGTGGCCCGGAGGAGCTCAAGGATCTGCCCGCCTATTTCGGCAAGGGCGGCCGCGACCTCGATCTGTCGCGTTATGATATCCGCATCTTCGCCGAGATCGTCGATGCCTCGGCGCTCGGCGTCGAGGCGCTCCTTGCGCGCGCGCAGGCGATGCGTGTGGCCGGCGCCGACGTGATCGATCTCGGCTGTTTGCCCGATACGCCGTTCCCGCATCTCGAGGACGCCGTGCGCGAATTGCGCGCCGCCGGTTTCGCCGTCAGCGTCGATTCGGCGGACGTCGAGGAGCTGCGTCGCGGCGGGCGTGCCGGCGCGGACTTCCTGCTGAGCCTGACGGAACATACGCTCGACATCGCGGCTGAGACCGGCGCGACCCCCGTTCTCGTGCCGGCGACGTCCGGCGATCTCGATTCCCTGCTCCGCGCGGCCGAAGCGGCCGACCGGCGCGGCATCGGCGCGATGCTCGATCCCATTCTCGATCCGATCCATTTCGGGTTTGCGGCCTCGCTCGAACGCTACGCCGAGGTGCGCCGGCGCCTGCCTGCGGCGGAGATTCTGATGGGCACCGGCAACCTCACGGAGCTCACCGACGCGGTTTCGGGCGGGGTGACGGCGATGCTCCTCGGCCTCTGTTC
>CAYVBN010000407.1:0-2481 GCA_964449645.1 uncultured Hyphomicrobiales bacterium | reverse complement strand
GCGGGCCAAGGACGGACCGTGCAAGGGCGATTACTACGGCCTGCCGTGGCCTTGCTGGGGCTCGCCCGAGGTCAAGCATCCGGGCACGCCGATCCTCTACAACTCGACGCTCCCCGTGATGGACGGCGGCAGCGGCTTCCGCGCGCGGTTCGGGGTCGAGCGCAACGGCGAGACGCTGCTCGCCGAGGGCGCCTATCCGCCGGGGTCGGAGATCCAGGACGGATACCCCGAATTCACCTATGGGGTGCTGAAGAAGCTCGGCTGGGACAGGGATCTGACCCCGCAGGAAACGGCCGTGATCGAGAAGATCGGCGGCGGCAATCCGGACGCCGTGTCGTGGTCGCTCGATCTCTCGGGCGGGATCCAGCGCGTCGTCCTCAAGCACGGCTGTGTGCCCTACGGCAACGGCAAGGCGCGCACCATCGCCTGGAACCTGCCGGACCCGATCCCAGTCCACCGCGAGCCGATCTACACGCCGCGCATCGAACTCGTCGCCAAGTATCCGACGCTCCCGAACGCGCGGCAGTTCCGTCTGCCGAACGTCGGCTTCGACGTGCAAAAGGCGGCGGTCGACAAGGGCATCGCCAGGCAGTTTCCGCTCATCCTCAGCTCCGGCCGCCTGGTCGAATACGAGGGCGGCGGCGAGGAGACGCGCTCCAACAAGTGGCTCGCCGAATTGCAGCAGGACATGTTCATCGAGATCAACCCGTCGGATGCCGCCGACCGCGGCATCAAGGACGGCGCCTGGGTGCACGTGTCGGGCCCGGAAATGGCGTCGGGACGCGCCTGCCGCATGAAGGCGCTCGTCACCGAACGCGTGGGCAAGGGCGTCGCCTGGATGCCGTTCCACTTCGGCGGCTGGTTCGAAGGCGAGGACCTGCGGTCACGCTATCCGGTCGGCGCCGATCCGGTGGTGCTCGGCGAGAGCGCGAACACGGTCACGACCTACGGCTACGATCCGGCGACCGGCATGCAAGAGCCCAAAGTCACGCTCTGCCAGATCAGGGCGGCCTGAGGAGGACACCATGGCGCGGATGAAATTCCTCTGCGACGCCGACCGCTGCATCGAGTGCAACGCCTGCGTCACCGCCTGCAAGAACGAGAACGAAGTGCCGTGGGGCATCAACCGCCGGCGCGTCGTCACCCTCGACGACGGCAAGCCGGGCGAGAAATCGGTGTCGATGGCGTGCATGCACTGCACCGACGCGCCCTGCCAGGCGGTGTGCCCGGTCAACTGCTTCTACACGACCGCCGACGGCGTGGTGCTGCATTCGAAGGATCTGTGCATCGGCTGCGGCTACTGCTTTTACGCCTGCCCGTTCGGTGCGCCGCAATATCCGCGCGTCGACAATTTCGGGTCGCGCGGCAAGATGGACAAGTGCACGTACTGCGCCGGGGGGCCGGAAGCCGACGGCACCGCCCAGGAATACGAGAAGTACGGCGCCAACCGGCTTGCCGAAGGCAAGCTGCCGCTGTGCGCCGAGATGTGCTCGACCAAATCGCTGCTTGCCGGCGACGGCGAGATCATCGCCCAGATCTACAAGGAACGTGTCCTCAAGCGCGGCTACGGCTCGGGCGCGTGGGGATGGAAGACCGCCTATCGGGAAACGATCGCATCCTGAGCAAGCGGGGTGACGGGCGGACGTCCCGCCGCACTGCCCCCGGCGGGCAGAGAGGAGGATAGCCATGGCGAGACTCATTGCACGGCTCGGCGCCGTCGTCGGCGCTCTGGCTTTGCTGTTCATGCTGGCGGCCGTGCCGCCGGCGGGCGCCCAGCAGCCGACATCGGTCAACCCGCAGGCGAGCGCCGTCAAGGAGGATCAGCTCCTGCAGCAGCTCAAGCGCATCCAGGGCCGCGGCACCATTCCGGACGTGAAATCCTACACGCTCGAGCAGCCGGCCGGCCGTGAATGGCGGGAGTTCCACAACGTGACGCTGCGCTGGCTCGGCGGCGTTGTCATCCTCGGCATGCTCCTGCTGCTCGTCGTTTTCTATCTCTGGCGCGGCATGGTGCGCATCCAGGCCGGGCGCTCGGGCCGCACGATCGTGCGCTTCAACGCCTTCGAGCGGTTCATCCACTGGATGACGGCGACGTGCTTCGTCATCCTGGCCATCACGGGCCTGAACATCACGTTCGGTCGCCCGCTGTTCGTTTCCGCCTTCGGCTCCGAGGCGTTCAGCGCCTGGGCGCAGTGGGCGAAGTACGCGCACAACTACCTGAGCTTCCCGTTCACCATCGGGGTCGTCGTCATCTTCCTGATGTGGATCGGCGGCAACATTCCCAACAAGGTCGACATCGAGTGGCTGAAGCGCGGCGGCGGCATCATCGGGCACGAGCATGCGCCGGCCTATCGGTTCAATGCCGGCCAGAAGGGGATCTACTGGATCGTAGTGGTGGGCGGAACGCTGATGGCGATCACCGGCTACGTGCTGATGTTCCCGTTCTACGGCACCAATGTTAGCAACATGCAATGGGCCCAG
>CAYVBN010000406.1:0-1913 GCA_964449645.1 uncultured Hyphomicrobiales bacterium | reverse complement strand
AGGCCGGCGTTCATCTCCGCCGAGACGGCCTGGCGCATGATGACGCAGCGCGATCCCTACGTGAACATGCTGCGCGTGACGGTCGCGACGGTCGCGGCCGGCCTCGGCGGCGCCGATGCCATCGCGGTGTTGCCGTTCACGGCTGCGCTCGGCCTGCCGGATGATTTTGCCCGCCGCATCGCGCGCAACACGCAGCTCATTCTGCTGCGCGAGTCGAATCTCGCCCGCGTCACGGACCCGGCTGCCGGCTCCGGCGGCCTCGAGGACCTGACGCAGAAACTCTGCAGCATGGCCTGGGCGCTGTTCCGGAAAATCGAAGGCTCCGGCGGCCTCTGTGCGGCGCTCGAAAAAGGATCGTTCCAGGCCGAGGTCGCCACGGTGCGCGCCGCGCGTGAACGCGCCGTCGCCTTGCGCAAGGACACGCTGACCGGCACCAGCGACTTCCCTGATCTGCACGAGGCTGCGGTCTTGGTGCTCGACGTGGCGCCGGTCACGCCGGCCCAGACGGCGGAGGCCGCGTTCGCCGTGCTGTCGCCGATACGCCTTGCAGAACCTTACGAACGCCTGCGCGCGGCGTCGGACCGCGCGCTTGCGCGCACGGGTTCGCGCCCGAAGATCTTCCTCGCCAATCTCGGTCCCCCCGCCGCCTTCACGGCGCGCGCCACCTTCGCGAAGAACTTCTTCGAAGCCGGTGGCATCGAAGCCGTCACCAACGACGGCTTTGCGCAGGACGCGTCCGGTGCCACCGACCTCACGGCCCTCACGGCTACGTTCACCGCCTCCGGCGCGCGTCTTGCCTGCCTGTGTTCCTCCGATGAGCTCTATGAGCGCGAAGGGGCCGCGGCCACACAGGCGCTGGCGGCGGCGGGCGCGACACATATCTATCTGGTAGGCCGCCCGGGCGAACGCTGGACGGCGGTAGAAGCTGCCGGCGTGCAAACCTTCGTTTACGCCGGGTGTGATGTGCTCGGTGTCTTGCAGCGGGCCCATGCTATTGTGGGTCTCGCGCGAGGTTCGTCCGAACCGGGGCAAACGGAGCCGCACCGACCATGAGCCGTATCCCGGACTTCTCAACGGTGGCATTCGCCGAGGCGCCGGTCGCGGCCCGCGATCCGGCAGCCGCACCGTGGCTCACGCCCGAGGGCATTCCGGTCAAATCCGTCTACGGTCCGCACGACGTCGAGGATCTCGATTTCCTCGAGACCTATCCGGGCCTGCCGCCCTATCTGCGCGGCCCCTACCCGACCATGTACGTCACGCAGCCGTGGACCGTGCGCCAATATGCCGGGTTCTCGACGGCGGAAGATTCGAACGCCTTCTATCGCCGCAACCTCGCCGCCGGGCAGAAAGGTCTCTCGGTCGCCTTCGACCTCGCCACTCATCGCGGCTACGACTCCGACCATCCGCGCGTCGCCGGCGACGTCGGCATGGCGGGCGTCGCGATCGATTCCATCTACGACATGCGCACGCTGTTCGCCGGCATTCCGCTCGACCGGATGACCGTGTCGATGACCATGAACGGCGCCGTGCTGCCGGTGCTCGCGCTCTACATCGTCGCGGCGGAGGAACAGGGCGTGCCGCCCGCAAAGCTCGCCGGCACCATCCAGAACGACATCCTCAAAGAATTCATGGTGCGCAACACCTACATCTATCCGCCCGGGCCGTCGCTGCGCATCATCTCCGACATCTTCGCCTACACCTCGGCAAACATGCCGAAGTTCAACTCCATCTCGATCTCCGGCTATCACATGCAGGAGGCAGGCGCGACGCAGGACCTCGAACTCGCCTACACGCTCGCCGACGGCGTCGAATATGTGCGCGCCGGACTGAAGGCCGGGCTCGATATCGACCGCTTCGCCCCGCGCCTGTCGTTCTTCTGGGCGATCGGCATGAACTTCTTCATGGAGGTGGCG
>CAYVBN010000405.1:0-4707 GCA_964449645.1 uncultured Hyphomicrobiales bacterium | reverse complement strand
CGCCGCGCGCCGTCATTCCACCCTGATCGTTGCCTGTTCGCTCACGTCGAATCCGTTGTCGCCGCTCCAGCGGAACGTGATCGTTCCACTTTCGATGGCGATCGTGTGGAAGGTGAGGAACGGATTGGCCGCGATGGCGGGCGAAAGCTCGGCGCGGAAAATCTCCGCGTCGTTGTAGGTGACGACCAGCGTGGTGATGATGTCGCGCGGAATCAGCATTCCGACGGTGTTGTGGCGGAAGCCCGTCTCCATCTTGTGCGAGATGAGCGTCTTGATCTCGACGATTTCGCCGCGCTTCGCCTGCTTCGGCACGTTGATGAGCGCGCGCGCCGTCATGGCAGGTCCTCGACGCAGGCCGCGAGGGTGACGATCACGTCGGCGGTATCCGACCAGAACGAGCCGTCGCTCAGTTGCGCGATGGCGACGACCTTCTGGGTGTCGGCAAGCCGGATGCGGGTCGCGACCTTCGCCCGCCCGGCGCGCGGGCCGAGATGCACGCTTAGCACGTTCGGCTGAGGATTCTTCTCGTTGAAGACGTGGATCGCCTTCACGTGATCGGCCGCCGTCATCGGACTGTCGACCGAGACCGTCAGGGAGACGGTGTTCCCGTTCTCCACCACCGGCGGCACGTCGAGCTTGACCTTGCCCTCGCGCACCGTGGCGTCGCCGACGATCTTGTGAATGGCGATTTGCATGCTCGCCGGCGTCGCACCGGCGTTGCGAACCAGAAGGACCGTCGCCAGGCCGCCGGCCGCCATGCTTGCGGCGGCGCCGAGCACGTCCCGCCGCGATGCCAAGCGTTCCGGGCGTCGTCTCATCGGGCCTTGGTCTCCTCGGAGGGGCCGCGCAATGTCTCCAGGTAGGCGACCACGTCCTCGATCTGCTCCGCGCTCAGGATCGGCTTGCCGCGGAACGGCGGCGCGACACGTGCCAGCCCTTCGATCCGATAATAAGGCGGCATGATGGTGGCGGGGTTGATGCGGCTCGCGTCGACGAGCCGCAGCCGCAACTGGCCCTCGCTCCAGCGGCTGCCGGCGCCCTGTAGATCGGGGCCGATGTTCCCCTGGAACCGCTCCTGCGGGAAGGGGCCGGCATGGCACAGCAGGCACATGCCGACCTGCCGGTTCATGACGATTGCGCGCCCGCGGGCCGGATTGCCCGGCTTCCCGGTGAGCGACGCCGGGATGGCGTCGCCGACGACCGCATAGGGGCGCAGCGCCGTTTCGGTGTCGGCGGCGCGCGCCGCGGCTGCGAGCGCCACCGCCACGAGAGCGCCGAGCGCGACCCATGAACGGCTTTCAACCGAAGATCTCATGCGTCACGGTCCTGAACCAGGCGTCCGCATAGCTCGCCTCCTGGGCGCGGAACGACGCCGGGGCATCGCTCGGACTCACGCCCCCGGAGCCTTCCGTCTCCATATATTGCCCCTCTGTCGGCCGGTAGACGCCCGCGATGGAGATGGCGTAGTCGGGCGCGATCAGACTGTAGCAGGTGCTGACCAGAACCGGCGCCGGCGGCGTTTCGTTCCGCAGCAGCTTCAGGACGGCGCCGGCGCACAGCTTGGCTTCCGTATTGGCCGCGAAGGCCGATTTCGGCATCGCCCCGGCGATGGCGGCATCGCCGATCACGTGGATGTTCGGCTGCAGTTTCGATTCGAAGCTGGCCGGATCGACCGGGCACCAGCCGGTACGGTCGGCGACCCCGGCGAGCTCGGCCGCACGCCCGGCCTTCTGCGGCGGGATCACGTTGGCGACCGCGACCTTGTAGGTGTCGAAATCGGTGACGAGCGAATTCGTTGCCACGTCGACTGCGGTGACGTTCCCGCCCGACGACAGCGGCACCCACTCAAGGACACCCGGATAAAGCTTCTTCCAGGCCTCCTGGAAGAGATGCTGCATCGAGAACGTGTCCTTGGAGTCGAATACCAGCAGCTTCGAGCGCGGCTTTCTGGTCTTGAGATAGTGCGCGATCAGGCTGGCGCGCTCATAGGCGCCGGGCGGGCAACGCGACGGGTTGACCGGCGCCGCGATCGCCACCACGCCGCCGTCCTCCATCGCGTCGAGCTGACGGCGCAGCAGATCGACCTGATCGCCGCTCGTCCAGGCGTGCGGCATCTTCTCGGCCGCCGCCCGGTCGTAGCCCGCAAGCGCGCCCCAGCGGAAATCGATGCCGGGCGCCAGCACCAGGCGATCGTAGGGAAGGCGCGTGCCGTTGCTCAGCGACACCGTGCGCGCCTGCGGATCGATCCCGGCCGCGCTTGCGATCTCCACCTTGACGCCATCGGCGGCGATGCGGTCGTAGGTGAATTGCTGTTCGGTGAAATTGCGCAGGCCGGCGATGACGCTGTTGCTCATCGGGCAGGCGATGTACGTGGGGTTTGCCTCGACGAGCGTCACCGCAATGTGCGTCTCCGCGCGTTTGATCTCGCGTGCGCAGGTGGCGCCGGCGAATCCGCCGCCGATGATGACCACCCGCGGCGCGTTCTGTGCCAGCGCCGGCGCGAACACGGCCGCGGAGCCAACCGCCGCGACCGACGTGAGAAACGATCGCCGGCTGATCTTGCGCCCACGCCTATCCGGTCGATGTCCGCTCACTGCGAGGAATACCAGTTCGCGATCGCCTCGACCTCCGTGTCGGAAAATCCCTTGGCGATGCGGTCCATCACGGTCGCGGAGCGCTGCCCCGTGCGGAAGGCGCGCATGGCGTCGACGATCTCCGCGGGCTTGCGGCCGGCGAGGGGTGGCAAGGCGCTCGCCACCCCGGCCTGCGCCGGATGGCATCCCGAGCACGCTGCGATGCCGGCGGGTGCGGGAGAGGCAGCGACGGCATGGCCCGCCGCGAAAACGAGCGCGGCGACCGCAAGGGAGACAACCGCAAGGGAAATAGACGCCTGCTTCATCGAAACGGTTGCGGCGGCGGCCGAGACGACCGCCGCCGCCTTGCCTTACGCTTTGCGCAGGTCGTGATTCTTCAGCGGGATCGACCGGATGCGCTTGCCGGTCGCCGCGAAGATCGCGTTGAGCACCGCCGGCGCGGCGACGCAGATGGTCGGCTCGCCGACGCCGCCCCAGAAGCCGCCCGTCGGCATGACGATCACCTCGACCTTCGGCATCTCGTCGATGTGCATGACGTTGTAGGTGTCGAAGTTCGTCTGCTCGATCGCGCCGTCCTTCACGGTGCACTCGCCGTACAGCATCGCCGAGAGGCCGTAGACGAAGGAGCCGGCGACCTGCCGCTCGATCTGCGCCGGGTTCACCGCATAGCCGGGGTCTGTCGCCGCGACGATGCGGTGGACCTTCACCTGTCCCTGGTCGCTGACCGAGACCTCGGCGACGGCCGCGACGTAGCTGCCGTAGCCCATGTGCTGGGCGATGCCGCGATAGACCCCGGCCGGCGCGGGCTTGCCCCAGCCGGCTTTCTCGGCGACCGCGTTGAGAACACCGAGGTGCAGGGGATGCTTGGCCATCAGCTTGCGCCGGAACTCGAGCGGATCCTGGCCGGCGGCGTGCGCCAGCTCGTCCATGAAGCACTCGAGATAGATGGCGTTCTGATTGACGTTGACGCCGCGCCAGAACCCCGGCGGCACGTGCGGATTGCGCATCGCGTGATCGACCAGGAGATGGGGCACCGAATAGCCGATCGCCGCCTCTCCCTTGGGCGCGAGCCCCTGGAAGGTCGCCGGGTCCTTGCCGTTCTCCAGCCGCGAGGGGAACAGCGAGGCGAGGATCGACTGGCCGGAGATGCGGATGTGGAGTCCCTGCAGGTTGCCGGTCGAATCGAGCGCGCCGACGAGTTTCGCCTGCGTGATCGGATGGTACGTGCAGTGCGTCATGTCCTCTTCGCGCGACCAGATGAGCTTGATCGGCGTGCCGGGCATCTGCTTGGCGATGAGGACGGCCTGGGTGACGTAGTCGCTGCGCCCGCGCCGGCCGAAGCCGCCGCCGCACAGGAGCTTGTGGACGTCGCACTTCGACGCCGGAAGCCCCGAGGCTTCCAGCACCGCCGCGAACGCGCCTTCTCCGTTCTGCGTCGGACACCACACCTCGCACTTGTCGGCCGTGTAGAGCGCGGTGGCGTTCATCGGCTCCATGGTGGCGTGGTTCTGATATGGGTAGGAGTAGACGGCCTCGACCGTCTTGGCCGCGCCGGCGATCGCCGCCTTGACATCGCCGTTCTGGTTGCCGACGAAGGCCTGATCGGCGCTCAGCCCTTCCTTCAGGAATTCGGCGATCGACGCGCTTGTCACCTTGGCGTTCGGACCTTCGTCCCACACGATCGGCAGCGAATCGAGCGCCGTCTTGGCGTGCCACCAGGTATCGGCAACGACGGCGACCGCGTCGTCGCCGACCTGCACGACCTTCTTCACGCCCTTCATGCCTTCAACCTTGGCGGCGTCGAAGCTCTTGACGGTTCCGCCGAACACCGGGCAGGCCTTGATCGCCGCGTTGAGCATGCCGGGCAGCTTGAGGTCGACACCGTAGATCTGCTTGCCGCTCAGCTTGGGCAGGGTGTCGAGCCGCCTGAGCGGCTTGCCGGCGATCGTCCAGTCCTTCGGGTCCTTGAGCTTCACGTCCTTCGGCGGCTCGAGCTTCGAGGCTGCTTCGGCGACCTTGCCGTAGGTCGTCGCGAGGCCGCACGCCTTATGGGTGATGACGCAGATCTCCGCCGCGCAATAGGACGGCGCGACCTACCACACGATCGCCGCCG
>CAYVBN010000404.1:0-2483 GCA_964449645.1 uncultured Hyphomicrobiales bacterium | reverse complement strand
CAAGGATGATCGGCCTCGCCGCCGCGGCGGCGGCTGTCATGCTGTGCGGACCGACGCTCGCGCAGGAGCGGACGCAGGTCGGCACGCTGGGCTGCGACGTCTCGGCCGGCATCGGCTTCATCGTCGGCTCGCAACGCACCGTGAACTGCACGTTCACGCCGACGGTTCCCGGACCGATCGAGGTCTATACCGGCAGCATCAGCAAGTTCGGTCTCGATGTCGGCGCGACCAGCGGAGGCGGCATGGTGTGGCTCGTCTATGCGCCCACGACGCGGCCGGCCGGCGCTTTGGCCGGCAGCTACGCGGGCGCCAGCGCCGAAGCGACGGTGGTGGCGGGGCTCGGCGCCAACGTCCTGGTCGGCGGGTCCAATCGCACGGTCGCGCTGCAGCCGGTCTCGGTGCAGAGCCAGACCGGGCTCAACCTCGCGGTCGGCGTTGCCGGGCTCGAGCTGCGCTTCATGCGCTGAGGCTTTTTCCCGATCCGATTTCCTGATCCGACCTGCATCCGATCTGCGGCCTCGCCGGACGGCGGGGCCGCAATGACGTGCGGCTTTCGTTTCCTATCTGCCTTTTAATCGGCGTCCCTGTTCTCGCCCGCATGTGGCGTCCTCGTCTCGGCGTCACGCGGCGTGCGGAGACGTTCGTTCTTGGATTTCGCGTTCTTGGATCTCCGGCCACGTCTGCCTTCGCCGACACGCGGAGATGTTCTGAAGCGGCCCGCAACCTTAACGGCCCGCAACGGTCCGAACGCGCCGCGATCGAACGTGCGTCCATCGTTCGTGCGCGCGCATTGCCGCGTTCGCGTTGCGCGCCGGCGCGCACGAGCGAACCCGTCGTACGCGAAGATCGTACGCCCGCGTCATTGGCTACCTCCCGCTGCGACGAGTTGCTGCTTCCTCTTGCCAATCCCCCCCGTTGCCTGAAACGATAGCGCGACCGGCTCCCAGAAGGTCGGCCCTCGGCGGGAATGGGAGGTAGGACATGGCCCAGAACGGCTCGAGTCCCAAAGGTCCGCGCTGCATTGCGCTGGTCGGACCGTTTCAGAGCGGCAAGACCATGCTGCTCGAAGCGATCCTCGCCCGCACCGGTGCGATCCAGCGTCAGGGAACGGTCGAGGCGGGGACGACGGTCGGAGACGGCAGCAAGGAAGCGCGTGACCACCGCATGAGCGTCGAGCTCACCGTCGCCTCGACCGCCTTCATGGGTGACAGCTATACGTTCCTCGACTGCCCGGGCTCGGTCGAATTCGCGCACGACATGCGGGCGGTGCTGCCGGCGATCGATGCCGCCGTGGTCGTGTGCGAGGCCGACGAGAAGAAGGTGCCGCAGCTCCAGTTGATTCTGCGCGAGCTCGAAGACCTGCAGATCCCGCGCATCCTCTTCCTCAACAAGATCGATAAGACCGACAAGCGGCTGCGCGACACGCTCAAGCTGTTGCAGCCGGCTTCGCGTACGCCGCTGCTGCTTCGCCAGATTCCGATCTGGAACGGCGAGATCATCTCCGGGTTTGTCGACCTCGCGCTCGAACGCGCCTACGTCTACAAGGAGCACGCTCCCTCCGAAATCATTCCGCTCGAAGGCGACGATCTCGACCGCGAGAAGCAGGCGCGGTTCTCGATGCTGGAGACGCTCGCCGATCACGACGACGAGCTGATGGAGCAGTTGCTCGAGGATATTCCGCCGCCGCGCGACAAGGTATTCGACGACCTCGGCCAGGAGTTGCGCGAGAATGCCGTGTGTCCGGTTCTCATCGGCGCGGCCACGCGCACCAACGGCGTGCTCCGCCTGATGAAGGCGCTGCGCCACGAGTCGCCCGGCGTCGAGGCGACGGCCGCCCGGCTCGGCATCGATGCCAAGGGCGAGGCGGTCGCCTACGTCCTCAAGACGCTGCACACCTCGCACGGCGGGAAGCTGTCCATCGCCCGCGTCCTCGCCGGACAGATCAGTGACGGCACGACGCTGAATTCGCCCGAGCAGGAGGCCGGGCGCGTGTCGGGAATCTTCAAGCTGGTCGGGCAGGCGACCGAAAAGCGCGGGGCGGCGTCGGCCGGTGAGACCGTTGCGCTCGGCAAGCTCGATCACGCGCGGACCGGCGACACGCTTTCATCGGGCAAGCAGGCGCAGCCCGCGGTCGCCGAGATCAAGCCCTATCCGCCGGTGCTCGCCTTGGCGATCTCCGCCAGGGAACGCAAGGACGACGTGAAGCTCGGGCAGGCCTGGGCCAAGCTGCTCGAGGAAGATCCCTCGCTGACGGTGATCCACAATCCCGAGACGCACGAGGTGATCGTGTGGGGGCAAGGCGAGATGCACCTGCGGGTGGCGACCGAGCGCCTGGCCGATCGTTTCGGCGTGGCGATCGAGCGGCGCACGCCGAGCGTCGGCTACCGCGAGACCATCCGCAAGCCGATCACCCAGCGCGGGCGGCACAAGAAGCAGTCGGGCGGCCACGGTCAGTTCGGCGACGTCGTGCTCGACATCAAGCC
>CAYVBN010000403.1:0-8786 GCA_964449645.1 uncultured Hyphomicrobiales bacterium | reverse complement strand
GAACGGGGCGGGCAGGGGACCGACGAAGTCGACGCCCGACGTGTTGAGGATTTCGGTCGCCTGCGTGCAGCCGAGCGGGCGGCCCGAGGCAGCCGCCATCGTCCCCATGGCCGTCGTTCCGTTGGGAAAGACGCGCAATCGGCCGGCAACGGCTTCCGACGCACCCAGCGCCGCGATCACTTTGGCGAAGTGGATTCCGGCGGTCGCGAGCTTGGGGTCGGGCAGATAGATCTCGTCGGCGGCGAGAAGCGCCGCGCGCAGCTCGTCGGCATTTCCGATCGCCGGATGCGGCGTTCCGGTGCGCACCGCGATGCCGGTGGGCACCACACCGAGGTCGGCGGCCGACCCCGCGGCGACGTGGCCGGCCTTCGTCAGGTCGGAGATGAGCGCCGAGGTGAGGATCAGGATGTCGGCCGGTTGCCCGGCCAGCAATTTGTCGCGCTGCGCTCCGACGGCCCCGAACGTGCCTTGGATGTCGAAGCCTGTCGCGGCCCGGAACTGGGGAGCGAGCGTGTGCACCAGCCCTTCGGCGGCCCCACCACTCAGGATGTGAAGCTGCACGTGCTCGTCCTCTGTTCGAACCTGGAGCAGTTTCCCGCGGAGTGGATATCAGTTCGCGGCAGGAAACGCGACCAAATATGGCAAGTATGAAATGTCGAGCGCGTTCCGATTCGCTCAAATCGGAACGCGCGCGAGGTTCAGTGCGTGTCGAGCTTGATGCCGGCCGTCTTGACGACGTTGGCCCACTTCTCGATGTCCTTGTTGAGATAGGCCTCGAAGTCCTTGGGTCTCATCGTCATCGGCACGGCGCCTTGCTCCGCCCACTGCTTCCGCACGTCGGGGCGGTTGACCACCTTGGTGATCTCCGCGTTGAGCTTGTCGAGGATCGGTTGCGGCGTTCCCTTCGGCGCCATGATGCCGAGCCAGATGGTCGTTTCATAGCCTGGCACGCCTGCTTCCGCGATGGTCGGCACGTCGGGCAGCACCGACGAGCGTTTCGTGCCGGTGGTGCCGAGCGCGCGAACCTGCCCGGCGCGCACGTTCGGCGCCATCGTGGTGATGGCGTCGATCATCATCTGCACCTGGCCGCCGAGGACGTCGTTGCGGGCGCCCGATGAGCCGCGATAGGGCACGTGCAGGATGTTCGTGCCGGTCATCGATTTGAACAGCTCTCCGGCCATGTGATAGGGCGTGCCGGTGCCGGACGAGGCGTAGGTCAGGCCGCCGGGCTTCGACTTCGCGAGCGCGATGAATTCCTTCAGCGTCTTGGCCGGCACCGACGGGTGCACCACCATCACCAGATCCGAATAGTTGATCGGTGCGATCGGCACGAAGTCGCGCATCAACTGGAACGGCTTGTTCGGCACGAGCGATTCGTTGACCGTGTGCGTGTTCGACATCAAGAGCAGCGTGTAGCCGTCGGGCGCCGACTTGGCGACCGCGTCGGTGCCGATGATCGAGCCGGCACCGGGCCGGTCCTCGACGATGAATTGTTGCTTGAGCGAGGTCGACAGGTGTTGCGCGAGCACGCGGGCGTAGACGTCGGCGGGGCCGCCGGCCGCGAACGGCACGATGATGTGAACCTGGCGGCTCGGATAGTCCTGCGCGGCGGCGGACGTGGCGAGACTTGCGGCAGTCAGGAAAGCAAGCCCCAGTTTCGGAATGAACGACATCTATTTCTCCCCAGAGGATCGGCGAGTGTTTTATGAAACCTTCGATTGGAACAGTGAAAATCGAAGGTTATTCCAACCCGCCGGTGTGTAGCACCTGGGGGAGGCCGATGCAGCCGGTTCCGGGGTGGGCCGGGCAAATTGCTTAACATCGGCTCTCCAAAGGGTCCCGGGCTGCAGGGGAAATGCGCCGCGATTCTGCTGCTGCGACAGCTTGTCTCGCCTCGGCGGGGCCGAGATGCCCGCTCGCTTCGCGGGGTCAAACCTCGCCGAGCAGCTCGCGGCGGCGCAGATCGAGCTCGGCCGAGTAGCGCCGCAGCACGTGGGCCTCGGTCAGCAGGCCGATCACGCGGCGCGTCTCGCGCGACTCCACGACCGCGAGCGCTTCCGCCTCGGTCCGATCGAAGGCGGCGACCGCGTCCTGCACGGTCATGCCCGGCAGCAGCATGTCGTCGGCGTTGTGGATGATGTCGCGCACCGTGATGTTGTCCGAGAGCTCCGCCGCATGGGCCTCGGGCACGATGACGAGCCCGGCATAGCGGCCGTCCTGATCGATCGCCACGACCTGACCGGTCGAGCCGAGCGGGAAGGCTTCGCGGAATGCGGGAAGCGGCGTGTCGGCGAAGGTGGTGCGCACGTCGGGGCGCATCATGCGCCCGACCGTCAGCTCGCGAATCCATCCGACATCGGCCGCGCTGCGGATCGTTTCGCCGCGCAGATGGAAGCGCCACGTGGCGAAGGAATAGCCGAAAACCTCGCGCGTGACCTGGCCCGAAATGATGACGGCGATGAGCACCGCGGTGGCGAGCCAGAGATCGCCCGTCGTCTCCAGCGCGATGAAGATCATGGTCAGCGGACCGCCGATCACCGAGGCCGCGAGCGCGCTCATGCCGATGAGGGCGTAGGAGTTGGGATCGAAGCCGATCGCAGGCGCCGCCATGTTGAGGCCGGCGGCGAAGATGTGGCCGCCGAGCGCGCCGAGCAGCAGCGAGGCGAAGAACAGGCCGCCGCGGAATCCCGAGCCGAGCGACACGATCGAGGCGGCGGCCTTGAGGGCGAACAGAAGCGCGACGGTCTGGAGCGGACGATCGAGCACGCCGGCGAGATGCAGGGCGCCATGGCCGGAGGACATGACCTGCGGCGAGATCATCGCCAGAAGTCCGACCGCGGCGCCGCCGAGGCCCGGTCGCAGCGCCGAAGGAACGCGCAACCGCAGGAACATGCTCTCGCACAGGGCGACACAGCGCATCAGCACGATGCCGAAGCAGGCGGCGAACAGGCCGAGCGCGCCGGCGAGCACGAGATCGTGGCCGGCGATCTTGGTCACGTCCGGTGTGATGATGCCGAGCTGGGCGGGCGCGAAGGAGCGGGCGACCAGATAGCCGACGAGCGCGGAAATTCCGACGGGCGCGAGGCTCGTCACCGAATAGCTGCCGATGACGAGCTCGAAGGCATAAAACGCGCCGGCGAGCGGTGCCCCGAAGGCGCCGGCAATCCCGCCCGCCGCGCCACAGCCGACCAGGATGCGCAGATCGGACCGGCGCAGGCGGAACGCCTGCCCGATGCGGGAGGCGATCCCGCTGGCGAGCTGGGTGTAGCCGGCTTCGAGCCCGACCGAGGCGCCGACGCCGCTCGACCACACCGTCTGCAGGGCGACGAAGACGCTGCCGCGCAGCGACATGCGGCCGCCATGCAGGGCGTTGGCTTCGATCGGGTCGATCTCGCGCGTCGGGCGCTGGCGCACCACCAGCGCGGTGACGAGCCCGAACGCCAGGCCGCCGGCGAAGGGGACGAAGAACGCGAACTCGGGCGGCAGGGCGAAGCGGGCCGAAAGCCGTTCGCCCGGGCCGAGACCGAAGAACAACTGGTGCAGCAGGTCGACGCCTATTCCCATGCCGGCCACCACGAGGCCGGCGAGGGCGCCCACGAGGGCGGCGAGCACGACGACGCTCGTCTCGCGTGCGCGCACGAAGGCGCGCAGCCGCCGCGGGACTTCGAAGGCGGGCAGCGAGATCGGGCGGGGTAAGAAGCTTTGGCTCAAGAAAACGGGTGTCCCTGCCGCAGGAGGATGACCCGCAGCCGGGATACCGTAATTTCGCGGCGCCTCAAGTCCTCAATTGGGCGTGCGACCGATTTCCTCGGCCTTGCGGCAAAGAAGACACCCCGGGGGCAGCCTTTCAGGTCGTGCCGGCGCTGGCCGGGAGGCCTCGGGGCCGGTGCCGCCGCGCGGGCTTATCTCCGAGCAACCCGCATCCGCTGGCCGATGAGCACCGTTGCGACCACCGCGCCCGCATAGGCGAGCGTGGCGGGGCGGATTGTTTCGCCGTTCACCACCGCAGCCAGGGCAACGATCACGAACGGCTGCATCAGCATCAATTGCCCGACCCGCGCGACTCCGGCCATCGCGAGGGCCGCATTGAAGACGAAGAAGGCGAGGAATTGGCTGATCAGGCTGACATAGGCAAGTCCCGCCCAGGCCTGCCACGGGGCCTCCGGGAGGCCGTGCGGCCAGAGCAGGAACATTGCGAGCACCGAGAGCGGCAGGAAACCGGCGACCTGCCAGCAGATCACCTCCCATCCGGGCATGCTCAGGCTCAAGCGGCCGGAGAACGCGTAGCCAAAGCCGCCGGCCGCCACCGTTCCGAGCAGGAACAGGTCACCGAGCGCGACCGTCCGGCTTTCGCTCTCATCGAGCACGAAGGCGAGCACGATAGCCGCCCCCGCAACGCTGGCGAGCCAGAAGCCGATGCTCGGCCGCTCGTGCGCCACGATGGTTGCGGCCGCCGCGGTGGCGAGCGGGAGGATGCCGAGCACCACGCCCCCGTGTGCGGCCGGCACGCTCGCCATGGCGAGCGCCATGAGGGCGGGGAAACCCACGATGGTGCAGAGCCCGGCGAGAAAGAGGTCGCGCCAGGCCCTGCGCGCGGGCGGCGGACGGCGCAGCACGAGCAGAAGCCCGAGGCCGGCGAGACCGGCAATGGCCGCGCGCGCCGCCGTGAGAAACAGCGGATCGATGGTGTCGACCGCCAGCCGGGTGGCCGGCAGCGTCCCGCCGAAGAGGACGACACCCGCGCAGCCAAGCGCGAGGCCGAGCTTTCCGTGAGGTTCGGTCATGCGCGAATGCCGAGCGGCGCGGCCGAGCGCTTCGTGTCGAATTTGGGTTGCAAACCGCAGTGGCCAGGACGGAGTTTTGTTGGAAGGCCGTTCGCCCGCCGGGCGATGGCTTCGTCGAGGCATAGCTTTGCGGGCCCGGGGTGTCCACCTTGACGGGCCGCCGAACGCTTGGGCTTCCCTTCGTTGGTTTCGGCGGTTCGCATCCGCTCGGCGGGGGTGGTGCGTTTCCCGTTGCCGCTAAGTCTTCCGCGCGGTCTCGCTTCGCGCTTCCTTCAGCAGCCAGTCGCGAAAAGCGCGGAAGCCGGGATTGCGCAACCGGTTGCGCGGGTAGACGAGGTAGTAGGTGAAGTGCCCGCGATCGAGCACAGGGCCGAACGGCTGAACCAGCCGCTTGTGCTTCAGATCATCCGTCACGAAAAGCTTCGGCGCGATCGAGATGCCTTGTCCGGAAACGGCCGCCTCGTAGGCGAGGACGGAGCTCGCGAACTTCGGTCCCGCATAGGGATCGACCGTCGTCATTCCCGCCGCCTTCAACCAATGCAGCCAATCGTCCGGGCGCGCGAGCGAGTGAAGCAACGGCTGGCCGACAATATCCTCTTTGCGCTTGAGGGCGGCGCGCCGCCGGAACGCCGGGCTGCACACGGGAATCATCAGGTTGTCGATGAGCCGGTCGACCTCGAAGCCCGGCCAATGGCCATCGCCCAATCGTATGGCGCCGTCCACGTCCTCGCGTTCGAAATCGACGTCCTCGAGCGAGGTCGACAGTCGCACCTCGATCCCTTTGTTGGCGGCCTGAAAAGCAGACAGGCGAGGGACCAGCCACTTCATCGCGATCGTCGTGTAGGCGCGAATTTTCACGACGTCGCGCACGGCGCGGCCGGTCAACTTCAGCGTCGCTTCTCGAATCCCGTCCAGATGCTGCGTGATGGCCGCGAGGTACTGCTCGCCCGGACCAGTCAGCGCAATGGCGCGCGGTGCGCGCCGAAACAGGCGTGTGCCGAGATGCGCTTCCAGCGCTTGCACCTGACGGCTGACGGCCGCCGGCGTCACCGAGAGCTCGGCCGCGGCTCTGCGGATGCTCTTGAGCCGCCCGGCGGCTTCGAAGGCGCGGAGCGGATTGAGAGGCGGCAGGCGATCCATCGCGGGCAAGATGCCGGCGCTGTTGCCTTTTTGTCAACAGCGCCGCGAATGTTTGTCGCTCTCCGTTCGCGGCCCGCGCGCGTACACATCCGAAGACCCCTCGATTTGAAGGCATTCGGAGCAACGAACGTGAGCAGCGAGGACACCGCGAATTCCGACGTGCTCGAGCTTGCGCGCCTGGCTGGGCTGGAGAAGGCCGTCCGCCAGTTTCAGGCCGACATCATCGCCGCCGCGCAATCGGCGGAACGGGCGCGCAGCACCCTTCCGCCCGTTGCGATCACCGCGGAGACATGGCCGCCGTCGCGCCTGAGGAGGCAATGGTGAGCGCGCTCCACTGGTTGACGGTCTCCGAAATCGCGCGCGCCTTCGCGGCGAGGCAGCTCTCGCCTGTCGACCTCGTGCAGGCCCTGCTGGTCCGGATCGAGGCGCTCGATCCGCAGATCAACGCGTTCATCCGGGTGGATGCCGAAGGCGCACTGGAGGCGGCGCGTCTCGCGGAGAAGGACATCATGGCCGGGCGCACGCGTGGGCCGCTGCATGGCGTTCCGGTCGGCATCAAGGACAACATCGACATCGCAGGCGTGCCGACGACCTGCCATTCGAAGATCATGCTCGACAACGTCCCGCAGCAGGACGCCGTGGTCGTCCGCCACTTGCGGGCGGCCGGAGCGATCCTGCTTGGAAAGGTGGCGCTGCACGAATTCGGATTCGGCGGTCCGACCTTCGACGGGCCGTTTCCGCCGGCCCGCAATCCGTGGAACACCGACCATCATCCGGCGGGATCCTCGTCGGGCTCCGGAGCTGCCCTGGCCGCCGGTTTCGTCCCTCTGACGCTCGGAACGGATACGGCCGGATCGATCCGCAATCCGGCAGGCGTTTGTGGCGCCGTCGGGCTGAAGCCGACCAACGATTTGTTGTCGACGCGCGGCGTATTCCCTCTGGCCTATTCACTGGACCAGGTCGGGCCGCTCGCGAGGTCCGTCGCGGATATCGCACTCGCCCTGAACGTGTTGACCGGGGAGGAATCCGGGCATCCGCAAATGGATTCCGATCCTCGCCGCTACGCGGCCGACCTCGAACGCGGAGCGCGCGGACTGCGCATCGGCTTCGTTCGCCACTTCCATGAAACCGACATGGTGGCGGACCTTGAAGTTTCCGCTGCGGTGGAGGACGTCGCGCGTGTGCTGCAGCGCGAGGGCGCCGTGGTTTCAGACGTCACGTTGCCGTCCCTGCAGCAGATGCAAGCCGTGACCTCCACGATCTGGCTGGCGGAGGCCTGGAGGATCCATGCCCAGTGGCTGCGGGAGCGTCCCGAAGACTACACCGCTGCAAGCCGCCGCAAGCTTCTGGCCGGCGCTTTTCTCTCCGCCGAGGACTACGTTCGCGCCTTGCAGGCCCGCACGATGATGATCGACGCGGTGAACGCCGTGTTCCGCGACGTCGATATTCTTCTGACCGCGAGCTCGTTCGACACGACCTGTCGGATCGACGACCAGACCACCTATGTCCGTAACTATCCCCGTCAGGCGAGAAGCCCGTTCAGCGCGACCGGCCATCCGGCAATCGGGATGACGTGCGGAATGTGCAAGAAAGGCCTGCCGTTGTCGGTTCAGTTCGTGGGCCGGATCCACGATGAGGTGACGCTTTTGCGTGCCGCGGCTGCTTACGAGCGCGCGACGCCTTGGCATAAAAACAAGCCGCCGCTCGACGAAAAGGTCCGCGCGCCAGCGACGCAACCCCGGTAGCCGCTGCGATGCGATGCCGATGATAGGTGAACCAAGAGATTCCGCTCGATGAGAATCCTGACCAACGAGGACGTTCAGAAAGTTCTGACGGCCGAAGAGTGCATGGCCGCCCTGGAAGTGGCCTACCGGGAGTCCGTCGTCGGCCTCGCATGGAACAGGCCGCGCAATCATACCTACCTGCCCGTGAGGAGCGGGCCGCACAAAGACTTCCAGTTCCGGTTCAAGTCGCAGGAAGGTGGCAACGCATCGAGCAGCGTCTGGGCCCTGCGCATCACATCGGAGATGATGGGGTCGGAAACGACCGCCAGCGGGATCAAGCGGCGGCGCAACGTGCCTGCGGCGACCGGCAACAAATATTGTGGGCTGGTGACGCTCTACAGCACCGAGAAGCTCGAACCGCTGGCCATCATCCACGACAGCTACATTCAGAAAATGCGGTGCTCGGCAACGTCGGCCTTGGGCATTCGCGCACTGTCGAATCCCGACGTTCGTGTGGCGGGGCTGTTCGGAACGGGTTGGCAGGCGCAGTCCCATCTGGAGTACCTGCTGCTGGTGAGACCTAGCCTGGAGGAGGTGCGGGTTTTCAGCCCGGTCGAATCCGACCGCGACACCTTCGCCCGGCAGTGGTCGGAAAAGACGGGCAAGCGCATCATTGCGGTCGATCACCCCCGGCGCGCGGTGGAAGCGTGCCAGATCGTCACCTGCGCGACCAACACGTTCAATCCTTGTTTCGACGGGTCGTGGCTCGAGCCCGGTGTGCACGTGACCAGCGTCACGCACCCGGACGGCAGCGTCGTGCGCCGGGAGCTGGACGACACGACGTTCGACCGCGCTGATATCATCGCGGTGCTTTCCCGCGAGCAGATCCATCACGATCGCCAGATCGACATCCTCGGGCCAGTCGAGCGCGGGCTCAAGCGCCTGGACGAGATCATCGAGCTCGGCGACCTGCTCGCCGGCAACGCCCCCGGACGCGCGCGGCCGGATCAGATCACGATTTTCGCCAACAACACCGGGATGGGACTGCAGTTCGCCGCCGTCGGCGCGCGGGTGCTCGAGCTCGCCGAAAAAAGAGGGCTCGGTCACGTCGTGCCAACCGAGTGGTTCCTGCAGGACA
>CAYVBN010000402.1:0-2850 GCA_964449645.1 uncultured Hyphomicrobiales bacterium | reverse complement strand
CTCCACGACGTTCGATTCCAGGAGCGACAGGCGGTCGTGGATTTGATCCGGGGTCAGGGTTCCTTGCGGACGGTCGAGCGGCGCCGTCATTGCGTGCAGCAGGTTCTCCACCGCCGGCTGTTCGACCAGCGGGAGATCGCTGTCGAGGGCCTGGCGCGCGGCGACCTCCCCGGCCTTGTACCCCGAAACGTAGCAATAGGCCGTCGGCATGCCCGCGCTGGCGTGCGTTCCGGTCGCGTCATTCTTTGCGGCGGAGCCGACGGCAAACAGGCCCGGCACCGACGTGCGGCAGTCGAGGTCGATCTTGAGGCCACTGCGGCTGCCGTTCCACAAGCCCCACGTCGGTTCGATCGCCAGCGGATATTGGCGCGGATCGGGCAGGATCCCGGCCAGGAGGATGTTTCGATTCTTCGAGACGGATACGGCGTGGAGGTTGTCCCAATAGCTCGGATCAACGTGGCGGAGGTCGACATAGACGGGACCGCGCCCCTCGACGATCTCCTTCGTGAAGGCCGCGACGACGCGCGCGAGCTCGCTCCGTTCGAAACGCACCGGATCGTATTGCGCCATGAAGCGCTCGCCATGACGGTTGATCAGGCGCGCACCATGGGCAACCGACACGTTGTAGTTGCTGAAGCTGTAATCCTTCATCAGGTGCGAGAATGTGCCGCCGAAGCCGAACTCGAGATCGCAGAGACGCCCGCCGACGCGATACCCCATGGCCATGCCGTCACCGGTCGTATTGTCGACCTTGTGCGTGCCTTTCATGGCCGTCATGCCGGTGGCCACAACCGTCGTTCGCGAGCGAATGACGATGCGCTCGCCCGAACGGGTGTGGAAGCCGACCGCGCCGGCGACGGCGCCCCGCGTCGGATAGCGGCCGTCCGTCGTCAGGAGCTCCGTGATGCAAACGCGATCGAGAATTGTGACGCCGGCGGCAAGCGCGCGGGCGCGGAGAATCTCCATCGCCTTCTTCGGATTGTACTGGAGGCACCGCACGGCGACCATGCCGCGGCTGGAGAAGCGCTTGATGTTGCCCTTCTCGTCGCGAACGATCGGCACGCCCCAGCGTTCGAAGTCCTTCACCCGCTCGCGCTGCGAGGTCAGAAGCTGCCAGGTCCAGTCCTGGTTGCACATGTAGCTGCCGCGCTCGACGATCTCGTCGACCCAGACGGCCAGATCATCGCTGTCGAGCGGCGCGTTGGTCACGCCTCCCGAGATGGTCGAGGCGCCGCTGCGGCTGACGAAGGCCTTATCGATCAGGACGACCTTGTCGCAAAGCTCGGCGGCGCGAAGCGCCGTCCAGATGCCGCCGAAGCCACCCCCGATGACGAGCACGTTCGCTTCGATCCGGGTCGCTTCAGCCGTTGACATGCCGTCTGCCGTCCTGTTGAGTGCGCATAGCGCACACGCGTGCTCTATCGGAACAACTCAAGTGTTCTTCGGCTCTCCGAGGCCGTCAAGAGTTTTGATCTCGATCAATGCGAAAGAGCGCGGCAAGCCAGCAGGCCAAGTCCCGGAAAGATGGAAAAACAGCGGGAAACCCCTCGCACGCGTTCCTGCAGGGGTTCGCCAACGGCCTCCAGGTCATCAGCTCGTTCGGGCCGCACGCGACGGCGATGACGGCGGCGGAGATTGCGCGCCGCAACGGCCTCACCCGCGCCGCGGCGCGCCGCATCCTGCTCACGATGCAAGCGCTCGGCTATGTCGAGGCGAGAGGGCGCATGTTCCAGTTGCGCGCGAAGGTCCTCGACCTCGGATATGCGTATCTGTCGTCCGTCACATGGCTGAACATCGCCCAGCCGGTCGTCGAAGAGATCGTCGCCAAGACCCACATGCCGTGCAACGGCTCGGTGCTCGACAACCACGACATCATCTATGTGTTGCGTGTCTCGACGCGCATCGAGAACCGGGCAGACCTTGCCATCTCGATCGGGCGGCGCTTTCCGGCTCATCTCACCGCGATGGGCCGCGTCCTGCTGGGCGGGCTGTCGCCAGAGGACCTCGACCGCTATCTGACGAGTGCGAACCTCCTGGCGCCGACGCCGCGCGCGATCGCCGCGCCGGATGCCCTGCGTGAACGCATCGAGCAGGAACGCGCACGAGGCTGGTCCTTCGTCGATCAAGAACATGCCACCGGGATTTGCTCGCTCGGTGTGCCGCTGCATGACGCCCAACAGCGGGTCTTTGCCGCGATCGGCATCGGCTGGTTGGTGACGAACGAGACGCCGGAGCGGACGCGAGATCGCGCATTGCCGTTTCTGCTCGAGGGCGCCGCTGAAATCAGCCGGTCTCTTCGCGCCCGTGGTGCGAGCGTCGAAATTTGACGAGGGAATGCCATTGTCGCCGCACCCAAGTGCAGGCTTGGCTTAAGCACAGGCTTGGCTCAAGTGCAGGCTTGGGCCGCGGTATCGTGCGGCGACTGCCGTCCTCGCGACCCGCGACCAAAGTACCTGCGCTTAAGCCGTCTCGTTCGAGGACCTCCGCTCCAACCCTTTCTTGAAGCCGGAGCTCGGATCACCTCATCAGTTGAACTTGATTCCGGCAGCCTGCACGATGACCTTCCATTTTTCGGCTTCTTCGTGAATCAGCTCTTTCAAGGAATCCGGCCCCGGCTGCCCGATGGTCACGCCTTGTTTGTCTAGGCTCTTGATATACGCGGGGTCATTTTGCGCCGCCAACACCGCGGCCTGAAGACGCCGGGTCACCTCCGGCGGAGTCGTCTTGGAAACGACCAGCCCATACCAGCTTTCGGCGCGGACATTGGGGAAACCCGCTTCCGCCATGGTCATGACGTCCGGCAAAGCCGGTGAACGCTTTGCGCCCGCAACCGCCAGCGCCACGACCGCT
>CAYVBN010000401.1:0-2840 GCA_964449645.1 uncultured Hyphomicrobiales bacterium | reverse complement strand
AACTTGGTGCCGAGCAGCGCGTTCATCACCTTCGGATATTGGGAGGACGTGCTGCCGCCGGTGGCGCCGACCGGAACCTCCTTCTTTTTGGCGTCCTCGATCGTCTTCACGCCCGACGTGTACCAGGTGACGGTGGTGTTGTTCTCAGCATTGGGATTGCCGATGTAGATGAACTTCGTCGTGTCGACCGTCAGCGCCGGATCGCCCATCGCCTGCTCGACCGAGAGCGACTGGTCGGCCGTCGCCAGCACCGTGCCGTCCTGCTTGGCGACCTTGTAGACGTAAGCCGCCGCCGTGCGGCTCCCGCCACCCGGCATGTTGCGCGGCACAATGGTCGGCTTGCCGGGGATGTGATCGCCGAGGTGACGCGCGACGAGACGCGCGTAAAGGTCGTAGGTGCCGCCGGGCGAATAGCCGATGATCATGTCGATCTGCTTGCCCTTGTAGAAATCCTCGACCGACTGCTGGCTCGCGGCCGGCTGAGTGAGGCCGGCAAGGCAAAGTCCGGCGAGAGCAACAGAGGCCCCGAAGGCCGGCGACAGGAAACGCTTTGTGAACATTCGGCTTGTCCTCTGACATTTGCCCGGAACGGCAGATAACCGCGGCTGGTGCCGCCCCGGTGACCAGAGTGCTAGCACAAGCCTATCCGGCTTTGCACGGCAAGCGTCAAAGCGCCACGGCGGGGCGCTTGCACCCCGTTGCGGGGCCGCTCTGGCGGTAGAACAAAAAACGATCGCCGGCCGCGCGCCCGAGGGGCGTTCGCGGAACCCTGACCGCCCGGCCCGGGTTGCCGCCCGGCTCAGGCGGCCTAGGCAGGTGAAGCGCGCGCCGCAGTTGATCTGCTCGGCAGATAACCCGCGCGACGGCCGCTTCAACGCACCGCCGACCGCAGTTCGCGCAGCCCCATCACCGCGATGGCCAGGATCATCGGAACGACGAAATACAGACAGCGAAAGATCAGCAGCGAAGCCAAAAGGTCGTCCTTGGCCAGTTGCGGCATCGCAATCAGCACGGCCGCCTCGAATACGCCGAGGCTGCCCGGCGCCAGGCTGAGAACGCCAATAAACGTGGCGGCCGCGTAGATCACCAGCACGGGGAGGAAATCGACGTCGGAATGCGCCGTCAGCAGCACGAACAACGCGACCCCGCCCGCGCTCAGGTCGAGCACGCCGATGGCGATCTGCGCCAGCGTGAGCCGCGGGCCGGGCAGCGTGACGCCCCAGGCGCCGCCTCCGATCCTTCGTCGCTGCGGCCACATCCATGCGAGATACCCCGCGATGGCGAGGAGACAAAGAATTCCGATGAGCCGGTTAGTGAACGGCGGCAGGTGGTCCAGCGCGCCGGCCGCTTCGGGCAGCACGATCATGCCGCAGCCCAGCACGGTGAGATTGCCGAGCCAGAAAGTCAGGCTGGTCAAAAAGGCGATCTTGGCGACGTGCGCAACGGACAGACTCCACGGCGCATAAATACGCCAGCGCACCGCGCCCGCGGTCAACAGCGTGGCGCCGAGATTGTGCCCGATCGAATAGCTGCAGAAACTCGCCAACGCCGCGACCCGGTAAGGGACCCGGTCGATCCCGAGGACACGCAACGAGAGAAGGTCGTACAGCGTCAGTGTCGCATAACTCGCAGCGACAAAGCACGCCGCCGGCACGATCACGCTCGCCGGCGTCGCCAGCACCGCTCCGAACACGCGGCTCATGTCGACGTCGCGTAGAATGTGGATGAGCGCAACGCCTGCTCCGGTGACGATTGACAGGCCGATGGCAAGGCCAATCCGGCTCCAGGCGCCGCGATCGTGAACCGATTGGGCGACGAAGTCCGACACATCTGGCATTGGCATCCGGCGGGTTGCTCGCGAGTCGATATCGGCACGCTCGCATCATTCAGCGACAACATTGTTACAAGCCACGCCGACCAAACAGGAATGCCGTCACACGACTGAGACATGACGTGTCGATGTTATCGGCACGATTCGGCCGTCCGCCGATGCCACTCAGAGATGCCGATGCGCGTTCTGATCGCAACCGATGCCTGGCACCCTCAGGTGAACGGCGTCGTCCGCACACTCACCTCGTTGGCGCAAGCTGCCAAGAACCTGGGTGTCGATGTCGAATTCCTGTCACCCGACGGCTTCGCGACAGTTCCGCTGCCGACCTATCCCGGCTTGCGGGTGGCTCTGCCGAGCCGCCGTGAGATCGCCAGGCGCATCGAGCGGATCCGCCCCGATGCGATCCACATCGCGACGGAGGGGCCGATCGGATACCGGGTCCGCGCATACTGCCGGAAGAAGGGCTGGCCCTTCACCACCAGCTACACCACGCGCTTTCCCGAATACATCGCGGCGCGCCTGCCCATCCCGGAAAGCCTCGCGTACGCGGTGCTGCGCCGCTTCCATGCCGCGGCGTCGGTGACGATGATCTCGACGCCGTCATTGGAGGCCGAGCTCCGCGCGCGGGGCTTCGCCAATCTCGGCCGCTGGACCCGCGGAGTCGACACCGACCTTTTCCAGCCCGACCGCGCAATCGACCTGCCGTTTCCCCGGCCTATCTTCGTCTGTGTCGGCAGGGTTGCGATCGAGAAGAACCTGGAAGCGTTTCTCTCGCTCCGCCTGCCTGGAACGAAGATGATCATCGGCACGGGTCCGCAGGAAGCCGAGCTCAAACAGCGCTTTCCCAAGGTCAAATTCCTCGGACAGATGGAGGGCTGCGAGCTTGCCGCTCACATCGCCGCGTCCGACGTGTTCGTCTTTCCAAGCCGCACCGACACATTTGGCGTGGTCCAGCTCGAAGCGCTCGCGAGCGGCGTGCCGGTTGCAGCGTTCCCGGTCACCGGCCCCA
>CAYVBN010000400.1:0-4762 GCA_964449645.1 uncultured Hyphomicrobiales bacterium | reverse complement strand
GGGACCTTGATGAGGGCCCGCGCGATCATCTCCTCGATCAGCGATACCTTATAAGCGACGACCGCAGGAATGCCGGCGAGCGCGAGCTCGAGCGTCACGGTGCCTGAGGCCGCGAGCGCCGCCCGGGCGCTGCGAAACGCTGCCCATTTCTCCACATCGTCGACCACGACGCGCGGCCTCACCGGCCAGGCCACGGTCGCCTCCGAGATGTGCGGCGCGAGATGCGGGAGGGTCGGAAGCACGACGTCGAGCGGACCGTGCTGTTCGGCGAGGCGCGCCATCGCGGCGCCGAACACCGGCAGATGCCGCCGGATCTCTCCGGACCGGCTGCCGGGCAGGACCAGGACGAGCGGTGGGGAGGAGTCGCGACGGCGCGCTTCCGCCGCGCTCGGGCGCAGCAAGGCGACCTGCTCGGCGAGCGGATGGCCCACATAGGTGCAGCGCGGCCCGCCGAGGCGCGCATGTACGGCCGGCTCGAACGGCAGCAGCGCCAGCACGTGATCGACATAGGCGCGCATCGCCCGCGCGCGGCCCGGCCGCCAAGCCCACACCGAGGGCGACACATAGTCGACCACCGGCAGGTCCGGCAGTGTCGCCCGCACCTTCCGCGCCACGCGGTGGGTGAAATCGGGACTGTCGATGATGACGAGGACATCGGGGCGGGCGGCGATCACGGCGGCTGCCGCCTGCCGGATGCGCCGCAGGATCGCCGGCAGCCGCCGCGGAATGGCGGAAACGCCGACGATCGCCAGGTCGTCAATCGGGAACAGGCTGGTGAGCCCCGCCGCCGCCATCTCGCGCCCGCCGATGCCTTCGATGCGGGGCGGAAACGGTCCCCGCTCGACGAGCGCCCGCATGAGCGCCGCGCCGAGCCGGTCGCCCGACTCCTCGCCGGCGATGACAAAGATATCGAACCGGCCTGAGGCCTCGCGTGCCGGAGCCGGGCCGGTCATGCCGCATCTCCGCCCTGGCGTACGCCGACGACGAACACGCCGGCACGGTCGGCGGCCCGCACGATTTCGGCAGGCTCGGCCGCAATGGTCGCGTCCGCCGCGACGGCCACGCCGGCAAGGCCGGCGCGCGCCGCCCGCTCGACCGTTTCAGGGCCGATCGCCGGGAGATCGAGCCGGCGGTCCTGGCCGGGCTTGGGGGCTTTGACGAGCACGCCCGATCCCGGCGGGGTCGGAATGCGCCCCTGGGCGCGCAGGTCGGCGACCCGCGCCAGCATCTGGTCGGTGCCCTCGGCCGCTTCGACCGCGAGCACGTGACCGTCGGCGAGCACCACGCTCTGCCCGACGTCGAAGGGTCCCATCGTGGCGAGCAGGGCCAGGGCCCGGGCGATGTCGGCGCGGTCGTGCGGACCTGGCTCGCGCCGCGCGAGCGCGCCCTCGGGCTCGAGAATCTCGGGCGCCACCTCGTGCGCCCCGAGCAGGCGAAAGCCATGCTCCTCAAGAATTTTCCCGACCCTGCTCAGCAGATGATCGTCGCCGCCCCGGTAGGCGCGCAGGATGCGCGGCAGCAGCCGCAGTGCGCCCCAATCGAGCCGCAATGCGCGCGCCGGCGGACGCACCAGGCTGCCGATGAGCACCACGTCACGGCATCCTTCCGCGCGGGCCAGGCGGAAGAACCGTCCGACCTGGGCGACCGCGATCCAGTGATGCGGATAATGTGCGGCGAATTCGGCATCGGCCCATCCGCGCAACGGAAACAGCACCACGCGCCGTCCGCTCCGGCTGACCGCGCCTGCGACCGCCTGCGGGATGCTGCCGCCACCGCAAATGATGGCCAGCGGTCCCGCCTGCGTCGATCGCGGGGTCGTCATGGCTCGTCGTCGGTTTCCGCGCGGCGGATCGCCATGGTCAGCGGCCGGGAGCCGCTGCGGATGAACTCGATCACGCTGCGCACCAACGGCTCTCCGCCCCATTCCGCGGCGACCGAATCGAGCCGCTCGCGGAACGTGCCGTTGCCGAAGAACATGCGCTGATAGGCGCGCCGCAGCCCGTGGATCTGTGCCTTGGACAACCCGCGCCGGCGCATGCCGATCACGTTGAGCCCGACGAGATCGGCGAGCGGGCCTTGAACCAGGCCCCAGGGAATGACGTCGGCTCGCACGCCGCTCAACCCGACGATCATGGCGCCTTCGCCGATGCGCACGAACTGGCGCACCGCGGCCTGGCCGCCGAACACCACCCCGTCGCCGACGACCACGTGGCCGCCGAGCACGGCGTTGTTGGCGAAGGTCACGTCGTTGCCGACCTTGCAATCGTGCGCGACATGCGAGCCGGCCATCAGGAAGCAGCGATCTCCGACCTCGGTGATTCCACGGTCCTCTTCGGTCCCGATGTTCATCGTCACGCCTTCGCGGATGTCGCAATCGGATCCGACGACGAGACGCGTGGGGCCGCCGCGATATTTGACCGACTGCGGCGGCGTTCCGAGCGAGGCGAAAGGATAGATGACGGTACGCGCGCCGATCGACGTGTGCCCGGTGACGTGGACATGGGCGACGAGCCGGCACCCGTCGCCGAGGCTCACGTTCGGGCCGACGACGCAACACGGGCCGACGACGACATCCTTGCCGATCGCCGCACCGGGCGCGACGTGCGCACTCGGATCGATACCGGACATTCCGATCGTCATGCGTCCGCGATCATCGCCCCGACTTCGGCCTCCGCCACCGCCTGACCGGCGACCTTCGCCTCGCCGCGAAACCACCACATGTTCCGGCGGTGTCCGATCTTGGTCACGTGGTATTCGACCGTGTCGCCCGGTCCGACCGGCTTGCGGAACTTCGCCTTATCGATCGTGAGAAAATAGACGAGCTTCGGCTTGTCGGCGGCGGCCCTCGATATCACGCAGATGACGCCCGCCGTCTGCGCCATGCCTTCGATCAGCAGGACGCCGGGAAACACCGGATTTCCGGGGAAATGGCCGAGGAATTGCGGTTCGTTGACCGTGACGTTCTTGATGCCGATGGCGGACTCGTCGCCGCGCACGTTGATGATGCGGTCGACCATCAGGAAGGGATAGCGATGCGGCAGCGCCTTGAGGATCGCCGCGATGTCCACCGCCTCCAAAACCGTCCCGGTTTCGTTCATTCGTCGCCCTCGATACCCTTCCCGGCCGCGCCGGCATCCGTGCCTGTGCGCGCGGCCAGCCGTTCCAACACCATCATTTCGCGGAACCACTGCTTGACCGGCTTTGCCGGAGTCCCGCCCCAGCGAGCGCCCGGCGGTACGTCTCCGTGAACGATGCTGGTCGCCGCGATCTGGGCGCCCTCCCCGATGGTGACGTGGTTGTTGACACCGACCCGGGCGCCGAGCACGACGAAATCTTCGAGCGTCACGCTCCCGGAAATCCCGGTCTGGGCCACGAGCACGCAGTGCCGGCCGATGGTCACATTGTGGCCGATCTGAACCAGGTTGTCGACCTTCGTGCCCTCGCCGATGACGGTGTCGCGATTGGCTCCCCGGTCGATCGCTGTCCCGGCGCCGATCTCGGTGTCGTCCTGGATGATGACCCGCCCGACCTGCGGCACCTTCAGGTGCCCCTTGGCGCCCATCACGAAACCGAACCCGTCCTGGCCGATGCGGCATCCGGGATGAATGATCACCCTGTCGCCCACGAGCGCATGCATAAGCGAGGTCCCGGCGCCGATCATGCTGTCGCGACCGATCCGCACCCGCGGCCCGACGACGGCATTCGCAGCAATGACGGTGCCGGAGCCGACCTCCGCGCCCGGGCCGATGACCGCGCCGGGATCGACCGTCACACCGTTCTCGAGCCGCGCCGAGGGATGGACGCAGGCGCCCGGCGCCACGCCTTCGGCGGCGAACAACGAGGACGGCCGCAAAGAGTCGGGGAACAGCGCACGGGCGACGGCGACGAAAGCCCGATAGGGCTCGCGCACCCGCAGGACGTTGAGCCTCGGCGGAGCGTGCGGCTCGAACCGCGCCGGGAGCAGGCAAGCGCCGGCCCGGGTGACCGGCAGGGCCGCCAGATAGTTGGCATTGTCGAGAAACGCGATCGCCGAAGGCCCAGCGCGATCGAGCGGTGCGATGTCGTTGACCCGGTGATCAAGGCGGGTGCCGTCGCGCGGCTCGGCGCCCGTCAGGCTCGCAATCTCACCAAGCGTCAGCGAAACGCCGCGAGCAAAGAAAATCGGTTCGCTCATGCTGTCAGAGCTGGACGATCGATCGTCGAACGGTCGTCCCGCTCCATCTCTTTGATGCGCGCATGACCTCTCCCGAAAGTCGGCATCCGCTCGTCGGGATCATGCCTTGGCGCCGTAGCCACGCCCGGAAGCCAGGATCAGAACTTGGTTCCACCGCCGAAGCGGAAGATCTGGGTCCGGTCGTAAGATTCCTTCGACAGCGCGTAGGCGAAGTCGAAGCGCAGCGGACCGAACGGCGAGTCCCAGATCAGGCCGGCGCCGACCGACGACCGGATCATCTTCGAATCGCCAACCGTCAGCGACTCGCCGGTCACGTCCCAGAAGGTGGGTCCGCGATAGTCCCACAACTGGCCGGCATCGGCGAAGACCGCGGCGCGCATGCCGAAATCCTTGGGCGCGAAGAACAGCGGCGTCTGCAATTCCAGGCTCGCCGCCCAGTACATGGTGCCGCCGAGCGGATCCTGGTTGGTGCCGGGCGTCAAGTCGCGCGGGCCCCAGCCGGCCGGCTCGAAGCCGCGGACGAGGTTCGGGCCGCCCTGGAAGTGGTCGAGCATGCGCACGTCGTCGCCGCCCCAGCCGGTGATGTGG